>JAQCID010000103.1 GCA_027618855.1 Bacteroidota bacterium
TTCTTACACTTAAAGTCCAAAGCTCCACTCTATTATAAAATTTTTGGATGGTTGTATATCCCTTATGTTTTTGCATCATTACTGTTGGTATCAGGATATTTTAATTTATCATATGATATGATTAACGTATCCGCTTTGTCTATTGTGCTGCTTTTCCCTGTCTCAATTAAAGTCTGGAGAAGTGGGGATGAGTCCGCAGCATATTTTTTAGTTGGATGGTTGGTTTTTATTACGGCCGTCACTGTATTTGTGTTGAAAGATTTCGGTTTAATCCCCTATAATGAAGCCACACTATATGCACTTCCAATTGGAAGTGCGATAGAATTGGTGGTTCTGTCCTTGGCTCTAGGGTCACGGATTAATCAACTTAAGAAGGACAGGCAGAAGGCAAAAGAAAAGGAACTCAACACTTCTCTTTTGAATGAAAAAATTCAAAGAGAACAAAATGTAGAACTTGAAAAGAAAGTGACAGTGAGAACCTCTGAATTAACTCAAATGAACGATTCATTGGCAGAAACACTTGAGGATCTTAAATCTGCTCAACAACAGTTAATTCAATCTGAAAAGTTGGCTTCTTTGGGTCAATTAACTGCGGGCATAGCCCATGAATTAAATAACCCGATTAATTTTGTGACATCAAGTGCACAATCTCTTAAAAGAGATTTCGCTGATTTAAAAGAAGTCATCCTGTCTGTTGCTGGTCTTAAGCCCTTGAGTGACAAGCTTCCTGATGAACTGGATGTTGTTATCCAAAGAATGAAGGAATTAGATATTGCATTCACACTTAAGGAAATTGATGAGCTTTTGGCTGGTGTAGAAGACGGCGCAGAAAGAACTGCTGAGATTGTAAGCGGATTAAGAATTTTTTCCAGAATGGATGGAAATCAATCATCTGATGCAAATATCAATGAACTGTTAACCTCTACCCTGATCATTTTGAGGAGTAACCTGAAGGACGAGGCAGATGTTGTCACGGAGTTCTCAGAAAATCTACCCAATATTAACTGTCAGCCTGGAAAATTAAATCAGGTTTTCATGAATGTCATCACGAATGCGGCCCATGCGACTATGGAAACGCAGCTTAATCGTCCTGAAAGAGAAGTTAAAGTAAGAACACGATTGGTGAATGATGCGGGAAAACAGTTTATTCAAGTTGACATTACCGACAATGGTGTGGGGATGTCAGAACAACAAAAGACACAAATATTTAATCCATTCTACACAACGAAAGGAGTGGGGGAAGGAACTGGTCTTGGGCTTAGTATCGTAAAGGGAATTCTAGACGATCACGATGCAACAATAGAAATTACATCTGAAATAGGTAAAGGGACAACCTTTCTTCTTAGCTTTCCATTATGATAAATGTTTTATATATCGATGATGAGGAGCATAATCTCACTTCTTTCAGCGCAGCATTTCGCAGGACTTTTCAAGTCTTCGTAACGACTGAACCATCTGAGGCTGTTAGAATATTAGAAGAAAATCCCATTGAAGTGGTTATATCAGACCAAAAAATGCCCACGCTAAGTGGTGTAGAGTTTTTTGAATTAATTATGCCAGAACATCCCAATCCAGTTCGGATGTTGTTAACTGGACATGCTGACATTGATGCTGTAATAGATGCGATTAATAAGGGTCAGATTTACAAGTATATCAGCAAACCTTGGAACGAAGCTGAGTTAAAACGTCTTGTTGAAGAAGCGAGTGAATTATACCAATTCAGAACTGCCCAAGATACGCAGGCTTCCAATTATAGTAAAAGATTGTATTCTGCTCAAGACAAGCTCGAGTCCTTGATTTCAGAAATTAAATCCTCAACTGATATCACGAATAACAACAAGGAAAGTTATATAGAAACGATCAACGGAGCAATCTCTCTCCTTCAGGTTCCCACATAAGTCTTTTTCATGTTCAATTGAGTTCAATTGTCTTTAAGCGTTGTATCTTGCCATCTAGATTTCATATCCTATGCATGTAATTCTAATCGATGACAGTGAAATTGACAATGCTGTCAATAAAAAGTTGCTCAAGTTGGCCCGAATTTCGGACGATATTGAGGTCTATACTTCTCCTCGCAAATCTTTGGAAAACGTCAAAGAGTTAGGAATTACATGGACATCTCCACGACTCATTCTGCTCGATCTATCTATGCCGGACATTGATGGGATGCAATGGCTTGAAATATTCAGAGAACTCCCCGATCAAGTGCAAAACAAATGTCTTATTTACGTTCTGAGCGCATCCATTGATCGCAAACAACTGGATCTAGTCGATGCCGACCCTTCTGTGATCGCATTGCTTGAAAAGCCACTGGATGTATATCTACTCCAGCAACTCATCAAACAAGAAGCTTAGCATTTGTAAAGCTTAAATACGAGTTAGAGGTATTTAAAATCTTCCCCAGTTTTGATTTTCAGCAGTGTTTCATAAATAAGTTTGATACAACCTTCAACGTCATCCTTGTGAACCATTTCTACTGTTGTATGCATGTATCTCAGAGGCAGAGATATTAGTGCACTAGGCACACCACAATTAGAATATGCAAATGCATCCGTATCTGTTCCTGTAGACCTTGAGGCAGCCATTCTCTGGAAGTCAATCTTGTTTTCCTTTGCAGTTTCAATAATGCGTTTCAACAGATTGTTTTGAACAGCTGGCCCGTACGTGACAGCTGGTCCTTTCCCCGCTGTGATATCTCCTTGCTCAATCTTATTTACCATTGGAGTTTGGGTGCAATGGCACACATCTGTCACGATAGCTACATCGGGTTTGATTCGTTCAGCAATCATTTGTGCGCCGCGTAATCCGATCTCTTCTTGGACTGAATTTGTGATATATAAACCAAATGGCAACGTTACTTTATTCTCTTTCAGCATTCTTGCCACCTCTGCGATCATAAAGCCACCCGCTCTGTTATCTAATGCTCGGCCCACATACCAGTTCTTATTCAAAACCATAAATTTGTCTGGATAAGTCACCACACATCCCACATGAATCCCCATCTTCTCGACCTCTTTTGCGTCTTTTGCGCCGACATCTAAAAAGATATTTTTGACCTTTGGGGTTTCTTCTTTTGCCGCCGTTCTAGTGTGAATGGCAGGCCATCCAAACAATCCTGTAACAGGACCTTTGTCAGTATGGATGATGACTCTCTTTGATGGTGCGATGAGATGGTCACTTCCTCCATTCCTTCGCAAGTAAATGAATCCCTTAGGGGTGATGTAATGAACGAACCAACTGATTTCGTCAGCATGTGCTTCAATCACAACCTTGTACTTTGCCTTCGGATTAATTACCCCTACTGCGGTTCCATACGTATCGACAAAATGTTCGTCGATATATGGTTTTAAATAATTAAGCCAGAGTTTTTGACCTTCAGCTTCAAATCCTGTAGGTGAAGGGTTATTCAAATAAGTCTCTAGAAATGCCTCAGACTTCTTGGTGATGATTTTATTTTTTGCCATGTTGTAAAAGTATCATGGTTTTCCTTGTTTGGCGACCTTTTTTTGAAACCTTATTCAACTCCTCTTGTTCCTATTTAGACAAAAAAAAATCGGACTGAAAAATAATTAAATCCTCCAGTCCGATAAAGCAACATGGCTTAAATCTTAAAAGCAGTACTCATTTTTTGCGATACAGGTGTCAGCAACCCTACGCCTAGCCTCTTTGCAATTGAATGGGTCCACTTTTGTAAAGCGCCTCATTCCAAGCATCATCATTTTAAGTTCATCTCCTTCAGCAAATCCGTTCAGCGCTTCCTTGCCTGCGATATTGATTTTATCTGCGACACTGTACACATACGTTTGCATGATATCAAGTTGTATAGTGGCCGCATCTTCTCCTTTTGCTTTGTGAAGTTTCTGTACTCTCAGAACCAATGACTCTGCAGTGTATGCCCAATTCATCATGTCGGCAATATTCATAAGGACTTCTTGCTCTTTTGCAAGAGTCATCATTAATTTTTGAGCAGCTGACCCCGCCACCATGAGTATTGATTTCTTAAAATTCTTGATGTAGAGATGATGACGGTCGAAGATGTCAGTGGGTGGGGGTCCAAATTCTGGAATCCCCATCAATTCATTCGCTACTTCCATCGCTGGTCCCATTAAATCCATCTCACCTTTCATTGCTTTTTTCAGGATCATGTCCACAGTAAGCATTCTGTTGATTTCATTTGTCCCCTCAAAAATCCTATTTATTCTCGCATCTCGATAGGCTCTTTCAACTTGAGTTTCTGCACTGTACCCCATCCCGCCAAAGATCTGAACGGCTTCATCTACCACGTAATCAGCTACTTCGGAGCAGACCACCTTCATCATCGCACATTCTGGAGCGAATGACGCGATCCCTTTCAGGGTTGCTTGTCCGTGCTCAACGCCATTTGCTTCCAAAGCCTGAATGGCATCATCTATGTTCTGAGTCGCACGATACACCGCTGTTTCTGCAGCATATGTTTGAATCGTCATCTCCCCAATTTTATGACGAATTGCGCCATATTTTGCAATGGGTCTTCCGAATTGTTCTCTTTCGTTTGCATATCTTATCGAATAATCGATGCCTTCTTTACAAGCACCAATCACAACCCCACCTAGCTTTATTCGTCCTATGTTTAGGATGTTCACGGCAATTTTAAAACCCTTCCCTCTCTCGTAGAGTAAGTTTTCAACAGGGATTTTCACGTCATTGAAAAACACTTGTCTTGTGCTCGACCCTTTGATTCCCATTTTCTTTTCTTCGGGATTCATCGTGATGCCTTCGTATTCTTTTTCGATAATAAATGCAGTCAGATTTTCGTCATCGTCAATCTTTGCGAATACAATAAAAATATCTGCGAAGCCAGCGTTCGTAATCCACATCTTCTGGCCGTTCAGGACGTAATGTGAACCGTCTTCACTCAATATAGCTTTTGATTTGGCGCTATTTGCATCTGAACCAGAACTGGGCTCAGTGAGGCAATAGCACCCTTTTAATTTCCCGGTAGCTAGCCCTGGGATGTATTTCTGTTTTTGGGCTTCATTCCCATAATAAAGAATCGGAAGCGTAGCAATTCCAGTATGCGCACTGAAACTTACAGCAAATGAGTGGCCTCCACCGACTCCTTCCGTAATAATCATTGTACTCTTGAAATCCATTCCCAAACCACCCAATGATTCAGGTATCGAGCTACTAAGCAACCCCAATTCCCCGGATTCCTCA
>JAQCID010000104.1 GCA_027618855.1 Bacteroidota bacterium
AGATACGCACGGTGTGATATCTGAAATTAGCGGACCTGAGGAGACGCTGCCATTGGCATTCGGAGGCCCACAAGGGGAAGCGTAAGATTTGACGTGGGAGTTACTCGTTTAAGTGCACTCTCACTCCATTAATGGTGCCATATACAACGCCATTTAGTTCCTGATTTTTCCAAGGATTATTGACTCCACCGGATATTTCCGGTGATGAGAACTTCTGCTTGGGTGTGAACCATGTGATTTTTGCTGGAACATTTAATTCAATGTGCTGCTCTGGAAGTTGATAGATTCGGCGCGTAGCATTTGAGATCGAATCCACCAATCGGGCTAAGTCTAAATCTGGACAGGCTGTGTTCACTGCAGCAAAAACGGATTCAATTCCTGAAATTCCGTTTGGGCTCAAGGCAAATTCAACATCATGACTTTCGATGTTCTCAGGTCTGTGGTCAGAGACGACAGAGTTAATCACTCCATCTGCCAATGCCGTTCGCAAAGCCTTTCTGTCAGATTTGGATCTCAATGGAGGGTTGACCCTAAACGTTCCGTCAAAGGACAGCAGATCTTCATCAATAAAAGTCAAGTGATGAGGGGTGGTTGATGCTGTGATTGCAAGCCCCCGTTTTTTTGCTTGCTTGATGAGTTTGACGGCACCTTGAGTAGATATTACAGGGATATGCAATCGCCCTCCAGTGTATGAGAGAATCTCAATGTCGCGTTGCAGTCTGATTGTTTCAGATTCAGAAGGGGATCCAGTGAGTCCTAGCGCAGTACTTGTCTCTCCTTCATGCATAGAGGCACCTGGATTAAGGTCGCCTTCATATGCATCCGACAAGACAACATCTCCAGATGGAGATAGGTATTCTAATGCCATCTTGAGCAGTCCCACCCTTTCAATGGGTTTGTCATCATAAAATCCGATTGCGCCTGCGTTACTCATGTCATAAAGTTCAGCGAGTTGTTTTCCTTTCCTCCCTTCTGAGACACATCCAAGTGGGTGTGGATCACAAGGAATGTTGTAGTCTGCGGCACGCGTGAGAAGATAAGAGATCGCCAATTTATTGTCAACAGGGGGTGTGGTTGAAGGAAGTACTGCGACATCAGTGAAGCCTCCAGCAGCACACGCATGAAGCCCTCTTTCGAGTCCTTCTTTTAACTCCAATCCAGGATCCCGAAAATGAGCTTGCCCATCCATCCAGCCTGGACTGATGTAACTGCCTTTTTTATCCAAAACAAGCGCAGATTTATGTTCTAAATCTGTTCCAATTTCTGTGATCACTCCTTTCTTTATCCGGAGGTCTATTTTTTTACCGTTGAAAGAACCGCCTGTGTCGACGACTCTTACATTTTTTATGAGTATGTGCGTTTCCATCTTTTTTGAAGAATTGTTTCACCTGCTAATGCGATAATTACGACAAGTATTAAATACCACCAAAGATGGTTTCCAGTATCTAGATTCCCCACTACAGAGGAAATAGTTTCGTTAGTGACATTTAGAACGGAAGCATTTCCCCATCCAAAGGATGACAATTGTTGTCGAAATGTAGGGATGTCCCAAGCAGAAGGATCACTTTCAGTTCTGTCTGCGTTTAGGCCAAATGCAAGGACCTGGATTTTGTCTATTTCCACGAAATAATTCCCCGGTGTATCAAGCTCAGGGCCTAGAAGTAAAGTCGAAGATCCGTATGCTGATCTGGATTCAGGGAGGATGACAATTGAACTGTCTAATGAGGAGATACGGATCTCGTCTTCTTCGTTGGATTCGAAATTTAAAGTCAGCGCATTGTCTAACCCGAGTGTGAACGCGTGAACCCTTGCCGATCGAGAGACTTCAGATATTCTCAAAAGAATAGGAACGAAAAGTGCATGATTCACCAAATTACCTGTTTCTTTTTCCAATGGAGCTCCGAAAAGAAATGCACCGCCCTTATCTACAGGGATTCGAGATAGAAAAACCAGCCCCGAAGACATCGAGCCGAGAATTTCTTCGTCTGGAGAAATGTTCCTCGAGATACATCTGTCCGTAGATGGCAAGTCCATACGTTTGGGAGTCGATGAAAACACCCCATCGAATAAGGGATGGTCAACATTCAAATTTCCAATCGAAACCGGAGATTCCGTTAGATTCCATTTCGATCCAGAACCGAATCCGAATTGAGTACGCAAATAATTTGCTCTAGAAGAACTGTTTGATGAATCGGGGATAACAAGGACAGTCCCCCCTAAAGACGCAAATTCCACCAGTGTTTCTGTGAGCCCATTTGTAGGGTCGACCAATCCATTTGTGATGATTAAATCAAACGAGGACAACGTTTGGGAATCAGGAATCGATTCGGAGGTCTCTATATTTACAGATGTGTTGCTGGATTCATACACACGATTTAAACTTTTCGTTTCTTTAGAAAAGAGATCTTGGGTGAGATGAAAGATGTTGATTTGGTCTACAACCTCGTATCCTAGAAAGTATGTGTCATCAAATTGAATCGGAGAATCATCGATAGATAATACAGCGTGATTTAGTCCAGGCTGACCATGACTGAACCTTAGAATTGTATCGGTTTCCAAGCCAGGAATGAGGTGGAAATTCGCAATCGCCTTTCGTTCTCCATCGATGTGGAGCTGAAGACCCAATCCATCGACTCTTTGAAGCGCATTGTGTTTTATGCGTACATGCAATTCAGCAGGCTTCCCGGCCGTTGCAATCGGAGCGTTAAACCAAGCTGAGTCTATCCAAACATTTGGTCTTTCATTCGCCAAACACGGGAGAAAATAAACAGAGATGTTTGAGTCAGGAAGAAATGAATCTGAAAGGACGTGTGAATTTTTTTGGAGATCACTGAAGTAATAAATGGTTTTTACTCGGTCATTTTCCTTTTGTAAAAGGTCAGTAGAGCGTGAGATCACAGATTCTACATTTCTTACGAATGGTTCGGTGCGAATGCCTGAAATCCTCTCTAATGTTTCGTCTTTGCTGTAAAAATGAGCATAGCTGCCAGCAAACGAATTGGTGAGAATATTAAATTTATCCGTCTCAGAGTACCGTTCAACTATTTCTGCAGCACGTGTTTTACAAACCTGTAAAAGTGGCCCCTCCTCACCAATGGCATCAATTGATGGGCTGGTGTCTATGTATATAGAGACAGCATTTCCGACCCTAGACGCATCTTGTGAATTCTCTGAATAAGGAATGTATGGGTCAGCAAATGCGCAAACGATTGCGCCAATCGCTGTAAGCCTCAAAGCCAAAATCAACAGGTTGCGCAGTCTGTGCTTAGATCTGGTTTCTTTTTTGATGTCTGCTAAGAACGAAACATTTGAAAACGAAACTTTCCTAAATTTTCGCAAATGAAGCAAATGGATTAATACGGGAATGATTAGCGCTGTTAATCCCCAAAGTATTTCTGGTCTGACCCACTCCATTTCGGCTGCAAAGTTAATTGGTTTTACGACCTTTACACCATTATTATATCTGATATGGGAATTAAAAAATTAAAGACGCTTTCAAAAAAAGAACTTGGTTCGTTTTTGCTAGAGAAACAACTGCTATTTGAAACGCGAGAATTTATTCCTGATGATCCCATCTCGATCCCTCATTTATTTGCAAATAAAGCCGATATAGAAATAGCAGGATTCCTTGCAGCTACTATTTCTTGGGGTAAAAGAAAGTCAATATTGAAAAATGCTAATGGCTTCATGGAGCGGATGGATTATTCTCCGTTTGACTTCGTTTTAAATTTTGATAAGGCAGACGAGAAGGTTTTTGATGGGTTTGTCCACAGAACGTTTCAACCTGAGGATGCGGTTTGTTTTATGCGGTCTTTACAAAGAATTATTCGTGATTATGGATCTATAGAGACTGTTTTTGCTTCAGAATGGGAGGCGTCAGGTAGACCAAACAATCTAAAAGACGTGATAAGTAAGTTTCACACCATTTTTTTCAACCATCCCCATCCAGACCGAACACGCAAACATGTCGCAAACCCTGCGAAGGGATCTGCTGCCAAACGGTTGAATATGTATTTGAGATGGATGGTGCGGTCAGCAGACAGGGGAGTGGATTTGGGGATTTGGGATCAGATTCCTACAAGTGTGTTGAGTATCCCTTTAGATGTACACACATCCAATGTCGGAAGATCCTTGGGCTTATTGCATCGCACGCAAAACGATTGGAAATCTGTCGAAGAATTGGACGCCTCGCTGAGAAGTTTCGATTCAATTGATCCAGTAAAATTTGATTTCGCACTGTTCGGATTGGGTGCGATAGAAGGGTTTTAAGCCTGAGTTAATGAATGACCCCAATCCTGTTCTCAACACTGTCTTGGATTTTATTGAACAACTGGTCTGGATTGTACGTCCTCCATCCGATTTCGTTGAGCTCACCTCCCAAGACAAAATAACTATCTAGATCTATCGTCTTCATATCCTCAAGTACGTGATTGCTGAAATTAAGTAAGGCGATCCATCCATCCATTTCGACCAGTTCATCAAACCATTCTTCATAATATGAATCGTCACTGTAATGGAAGTTAAGTACGTTTTCTCCGATTAAGATGAACTTGGAGATGCCTTCCTCCTGCAGGGATTCGACGATGTCACGCTTAAGCAGCATGATGTCGTTGTGCAAACAGTCATTCCATTCTCCCATGAGTTCTAAGATGGCATATCCATCTTCGTACTCCACAAATAAGATCTTGAGGTAGAGTGTATTTGATCCAAATGTATCCCACTGAGGGTGAATGAAATGGTCATACAACTTGATGTGATAAGCCATTTCATTATACTCCCTCTCAAAAAATGGACTTCGAGGATCATTGCTTGCCACGTAGTGATTGCGCCAGTTGTAATATGGTTCAATCTGATGCATCTAGTTAGACGTTCCTAGGGTTGTGTTAAAACGCTCCACAGCTCCTCTGACACTTCCTTGTGCCAGCAAAAGTTTCTTTGCCTCATCATTGCTCAGCCCTGTCGTTTCGGCCACCATTTTTGTACCCCGTTCGATGAGTTTTTTATTTGACAACTTCATGTCGACCATTTGGCTGCCTTTCACATGTCCAAGTTGAATCATCGTGACGGTCGTGATCATATTTAGAATAAGCTTAGTGGCTGTTCCCGCTTTTAAACGTGTGGATCCGGTCACAAATTCTGGACCCGATATTGCCTCAATGGGGAATT
>JAQCID010000105.1 GCA_027618855.1 Bacteroidota bacterium
TATACTTGATATGCGTGATCAGATCAGTTCCTGCGACAGCCGGGGCAAGATTTGTAGTGTCCGAAAGCGGAGAGAGTTTGTCCCCGAAATATGCACCACTAATAATCGCGCCTGCAATCCATCCTTCTTCTAATCCGAGCGCTGTACCTATTCCCACCAAAGCGAGCCCCACCGTGCCCACCGTTCCCCATGAACTTCCAGTTGCCAGGGAAAGCACCGCACAAACAACGCATGCTGCAAAGAGAAAGATACCAGGTTGCAAGATCAAAAGCCCATAATGAATAAACGCAGGAATGATTCCGGCCATAAGCCACGTTCCTGCCAGTGCTCCTATAAGGAGTAGTATTAAAATGGCCTCAGTTGCTTGACCGATGCTGGATGCGATTGCATCTCGAATCTCCTTCCATTTGGTTCCTCTAGCAACCCCAATGCCGCCTGCAATGAGAGCTGCAATAAGAAGTGCCATTTGATTTGACCCATAGGAACTGTCCTCTCCAAACCAAACCACATCCGCTGCGAGCATCACGATTAAAGCGATAACTGGAAACAGCGCTACAAGTAGCGACATTCTATTTGTGGTCGTTGGAGCGTTCATGGCTTATGCGTTCTTTTGTTTCATATCCTCCTCGTCAGCTCCACCTTTAGGAGAGACAGCCGTTTTATCTACACGAACTTTCCCGCTTTCAAGCTCCATCATGACTGTTAGATCGCTCACAGAAATCACTTTTCCATGTAGGCCACCTATTGTAACCACTTTGTCGCCTTTAGAAATCCCTTCTCGGAACGTTTTTGCTTCCTTTTGGCGCTTTACCTGAGGTCTGATCATGAAGAAGTACATGATGAGGAACATCCCTCCAAGAAGGATGATGAATGAGAAATCAGTTCCTTCTGCTGGTGCTTGTAGTAAAATATTAAAGTTCATTGTATGAATGGTTTGTGTCTATTTAAAGTCAAAGGTCATTGTCAATATCTGAAGGAGTATAATCGGGTCCGATGACATCTCCTGTTAATTTAAGTTCAATCGTTGAAGGTCTTGAATTCGTGACAACGTTGACTATTTTATTTTGTTTCCCTGTTCTGTCAGCACTGTTAAACTCAACAAGTATTTCGCCTCCTTGGCCAGGTTCTATTGGTGTTTTCGGCCAATCTTTTGCGACCGTACATCCGCAAGGAGCATGTACGTTCGCGAGCAGCAATGGTGCATCGCCACGATTGATGAAAGAAAACGAGTGGGTGATGCGTTTGCCTGCTACAATGGTTCCGAAATTGAACTCCAAGTGATCCATTTCTATAGAAGCGCTTGTGTTGGCGACATCCATACCCTCTGATGCGGTGGCTTTAATATCGATCAACTTAGTGCTCATTTTTTTTGAGGTTGAATCGAGACAACTCGAACCAACAAGGCACAACAATAGTGTCAAAACGGATGGGACCATTTTTGAGCGTGTGCCCATCATTATATCAACCCTCTTCCAGTCTTTTTGATGTCTCCGGATTCATGAAGTGACGTGAACAGTTGGTCGAGTATGCCATTGATAAAGCCATGACTCTTTTCCGTGCTGTAGTACTTCGATAATTCAATGTATTCGTTGAGCGTAACCTTCAATGGAATTGACTCAAAGGTCTTGGCCTCTGCGAGGGCCATTTTCATTAAGATTCGATCTATTAAGGCGATACGCTCAAGTTCCCAGTTTTGTGCCCCCTCCTTAATGAGCTTTTCATTCAGCACACCCTGAGCGAGTGTCTGAGTGAACAATCCGACCATGAATTCCTTGTCGTCATCATCATTCCTCCAAACAGGCATGATATCGACTTCTTCATCCTCTTCATTGATGTTTTTGATCGTTTTAATCACCATAGAACTTGCGAGGTCTAGATCGTCAACCCAAAAAATGCTCTCTTCTTCAAGCATGTCTTGAAATGCTGTCTCGTTGATTAAGTGTTTGCGGAACATACGTATAAGAGATTCTCTGTCGTGACGAAAACTTCTCTCATCAGAACTCATATATGTGGTATACACTTCATTCTCGATGAGAGAACGATGCAAATTGCGAAGTAATTCACGGTGCTTCCCCCATCCTACACCTGTTTCTGAGAGCCTGTTCTTAAGTTGTTTGCTGTTTGCGAGTACGCGTAAAGCAGCATTTCGAACAAATTTTGTGTTGGGATGAAGATCCTCCTCAGTGGGAAGTTGTTTCTTTCTTCCAGCTTCAATTTTGTCTATTGCGAGACCTTGCATTTCTGCAATCATAGAAATGAGTAGCAGGTATAACTGATACATCTTATCTATACTGTGGTCAAGTGCCTTTTTTGCTTTTGTGGTGTCAAGGTCTTCGTCCTGATAAAAACCGTAAAGGATTTGAAGGATCTTAATTCTAAGGTGTCGTCTGTTCAGCATGTCGTCGTTACGTGATGCGAATTTAGGTAATTAGACTTGTAAATACTCACTACTTCCCTCTACTTTTGCATTATGATATTTTCACGATTTACGGCTTTCACTCTCGTTGCGCTTTTTCTATTAATCTTGTCCCCAAGCTGCACAAAGATGATTGAAGTGGAACTACCTGACTCAGAACCGTTTCTTGTTGTTGAAGGCAGTATTCGAAATGGTGAAATACCCCTCGTTCTGTTGAGTAAATCGGCAGGTTATTTCGACCCTATTGCTGTTTCTTTAGAAGGGTTTTATCTGGGGGGGGCTTCAGTGACCGTTTCTGTAGATGGGATTCCATATCTGTTGGATGAGATTTGTACAGATGACCTTCCTCCTTCAGCTCTTGAGGAGGTGTCGATTGCACTAGGCGTCTCTGCAGAGATCTTGCTGGAATTTCCAATTTGTGCGTATACATCTTTTGACGAGCCAGCATTGGTAGGCAACTTTGGAACGGTGTATGATCTTCACGTGATCTACGAATCAATTGAAGTGACCTCATCCTCTAAACTAGAGAATCAAATCCCCATTGACACGTCCTATTTTCAGATCCCCTCCACGGCAACGAACGATTCTCTGGGCTTGATGGCGACCTCCTACACTGATCCGGATACCCTTGGAAATTCATACCGCTGGTCGTCTCGAAGAGTAGGTAAGGATCCTTCATTTATTTATCCTCTGGGTTCCGCTTGGAATGACAGTTTCGGCAATGGGGTGCCCTTCGAATTTTTGGCCTTTAGATATTCTGCTGATTTCGATGCTGAGCCAGTGGGTGAGGCCGGATTTTGGAAAACAGGAGACACTGTTCTTGTTCGTCTTGAATCCATTGACAAGGCGGCTTATTCAGCTGTAATGACGTTCGAGTCTTCGGTCTCAGCTCAAGGTAACCCATTCGCACCCCCTACAAATGTAGAGTCCAATATAGCAGGCGGGCTTGGATGGTGGATTGCCTATTCGGCATCAGTGGATACCGTATTCTGTAACTGAACGCGACATACGTAACTTAACCCCCATGAAATTTACGCTCTTACTATTCCCCATACTCTTTGCCTGCTCATCCTTGTTTTCTCAGGTTGAAATCGTGATGCCTGTCACCTCAGTGGAAGTTCATCAAGAGGGGGCAATGATTGAACACACCTCATTTATTCAGATAAATAGAACGCATGAAACAATTGTCGTTCGTGGTCTTGCGTCTGATTTGATTCTCGGGTCCCTCTCCATAAGTTTGCCAAACGGCACGTCTATAGAGTCTCTACATTTTGAGTCAAAATCTCGTCCCACATCACGTGCGATAGAGATTAACAATATCAAAGACAGTATCGGTATTGTAGATTTAAAACGAAGAATGCAAGCGTCTATTCTTCATACCCTAAGTGAGGAGCAGACATTTCTAGCCGCAAATAGGAGCATAGGAAGCACGCAAGAAGTTCTTTTGGTGGACGATGTGATCGAGATGGCTGACTTTTTGCGTGAGCGGAACCAATCTCTCTCTCTGGAGATCCTCGATGTGACTCTAGAAATAGAAGAGTTGGACCTTGAATTAACACATCTAAAAGCACGCGAAAGTGCGCTTTATATGATCCACGCTGAACAAGAAGGAGTTTTGACGATGAAACTTAAGAACGCCGTTGTTTTTAAAAATGACATGGCGCTCTCGCTTAAATACCTCTCTCCATCGGCGCATTGGTCACCTGAGTATGAGGTGAACTTCTCATCTGACGGAATTCTGGTGAAGCGTTTTGCTTCGGTCGCCCAATCATCTGGCCTGCCTTGGAGTGCTTCTCCGTTAACACTTGTTTCAGGTCGTCCTTCAGGCTCTCTGATGCCACGTCCTTTTGATGATTGGATTCTGGATGTTTCTTCTTCACAACGTTTGTCTTCATATTCGAAGTATACTCCTGTGTTGATGGCAGATCGACAGTTGGATGACGATTATGAAGAAGGAATTCAAGAGGATGTTTCTTTTGTAGGCAAAACACGTCACAGATTTGAACTGGAGACCTCTTCAGTGATCTCGGGAGATGGTACGCTCAGTAGGGTTGAGATTGACACGTTTTATCTAGAGGGAGAAGTAAGGTACTTCGCGGCTCCAGCGATCAATACGGAGGCTTATTCTACAGCACGAATTGTCGATTGGTCAGGGAAAAAACTCATGGAAGGCAAAGCGCAGATCATTGCAGACAACTCTTATCTGGGCAGTGTGTCACTTGATCTGCCTGTGATTGGCGATACGTTGGTGCTCTCTTTGGGCGCAAACCCAAACGTTCTGTGCTCTCGTACATTGTCTCATAAGGATTCAAAAGCTTCTTTTTTAAGCCGTAAAAAGGTCGTCTCCACTTGGGTGCTCGCGGCGGAGAATTTTCAATCAGACACGATCTCAGTCGACCTTATAGATGCAATCCCATATCCAAGGTCGAATGACGGTGACATCGAAGTCTTTGTGGAGGTGTCTGATGGGGGGAGGATAGATCTGTTAAATCACCAAGTCATATTCCCGCTCATGTTGGCGCCAAATGAGCGCAGGCAGGTGTCAGTTGTCATTTCTGTAACGTATCCAAGGAACAAACAATTAAAGGGACTTTGATCTCAAAAAACGTAATCCCATGAATTCCCACGAAGTAGACTACAAAATTTACGGAGATGATCTTCAGGCAGTAGAGATAGAATTAGATCCTCAGGAAACAATTGTTGCTGAAGCTGGTGGAATGAA
>JAQCID010000106.1 GCA_027618855.1 Bacteroidota bacterium
GAGATCCACTTGGGTCTCCTTTTTTTATGAATAATTTCGAATGAAATTTTGAGGCTTACGTATTTAAAGTAAGAACTCCCTTTTCAATTTTGGCGGAGCTGAAATGTGTAATCCAATCCCCGATGTTTATATAACGAGCAGGGGCCGACGTCTCTGAGTCATTTGGGACAGTAAGGTCCAAAGGGAGATGTCTGTGTCCGAAAATAAAACAGTTCATACTCGGGTCTGATTCTAGCACCTCTTTACAATATTGGTACAGGTTTTCCTTTTCAGGAGAAGTAAATGGCCCTCCACTTTTTCCTCCAGCGGAACGACTGTTTTTTGAAAGCCTATTCGCCAGCCGTATGCCTATATCTGGGTGGAGCCATTGAAACAGATATTGAGCGAGTTTGCTCCGATACACTTTCTTTGTGAGTTTATACCCTCTGTCTCCTGGTCCCAAGCCGTCTCCATGTCCTATCAGGCATTTTAAACCATCCCACTCCCTCACAATAGGTGAGGTATGGATTTGGACTCCCAGTTCTGACTCCAGGTAGCCAAACGACCACAAATCATGATTGCCCAAGTGATAATGAACCGGAATTCCGAGGTCCGTAATCTTTGCAATGGCACCCAGCAGTCGCACTCCACCTTTCGGGACAGCGTTCTTGTACTCGAACCAGAAATCAAATAAATCTCCAAGCAGATGGATCTCCGTTGCTGGACCACTGGCGGCTATACCTTGACCGAGTGATACATCCTCTAACCAGCTTATAAATTTCTTTTCCCGTTCGCGGCTTGATTCAATGTCGGGGACTCCGAGATGTAAATCTGATGCAAAATATACGCGATGGCTCAAGATGCTTTTAATTATATGAGATTCTTAGTTGAACAGTTTTTCTAGTTCCTCCTCCAATGCTGGACCACGTAAATGAGTGCGTATTATAATTCCGTCTCGGCCTATAAGCATAGTGTGAGGAATGCTTGAAATACCATATGCATTTGATGCTGCATTCCCCCATTTTTTCATATCACACACATGATTTGGCCAAACCAAACCATCTTGTTCTATCGCCTGCTTCCACCTGTCAACATTGTTGTCTAAAGAGACAGAGAAAACTTCAAAGCCTTGTGAATTGTATTTTTCGTAAGCCTTTACAACTGCGGGATTTTCTCTTCTGCATGGTCCACACCATGATGCCCAGAAATCAAGTAGAACGACTTTGCCTCTTAAATCACTTAATTTTCTGATATTCCCATCGGGATCAGCCATCACGATGTCAAGTGCTTCGTCTCCTGCCGCATATTGTCCATTTTTGCGATTGGTCTTCTTGTTTGGTGGAGGTTGATTGGGTATGGTTCTCGAAGTAATTGACGCATCGTACTTCTTCTTGAGCATCACGTAATAGTCAGAGTCGCTAAATGATGTCGCAAGAGACTTGAGAACGGACTTATAAGCTGCAGAATGCTTCTCGATATTCAGTTGTTCAAGAGCAGCGAGTGTGGCAGGGTGGCCTTCGTTCTCTTTAATAAAGGCGAGACTTGTTTTGTCAATCGCTGCAATGAGCATTTCCAAATCTTTGTTCGCTTCCATTTTTTGTTCGTTCGAAAGAGAACGCAATGCATTTTTGCCTTCTACAAGTGAATCCTGAAGGGGCATGATGACTGCGTAATATTCGGCCAGCAGACTGCTCTCTTTGGATCCTTCAATCCTTGCTTCATGAAGATACCGGTTCTCTGCGGGGATGGTCGCTTGAATGTTTGGCGCTTCTGTTGAATCAGTGATCAACACAACAGGCCAGCTTTTATTAATGATTACCTGGTGAAACCCTCTTTCTAGTGGGACTTCGGGTGTGACAAAGAAATCTCCGTTCTCGGTTGTTTTGCCCTCAGCAACCTTGACCAAAGATCCGTTTTTAAAACTTCTTAGGATCACACTTGCTCCAGCGTCAACACCCGTCAAGTTGCCTGAAATCGTCCCTGCATTTTCGGGTACATTGTTTCCAAAATCTGCGCAGCCGATGCTCAAGATGCCAGCAGCCATTGTTAAGAATAAAATACTAAGTGGTGTAAACTTCATGCGAGTCAATTTCTTTTTGCAATTTCTTTTGCAAATATCGTGGATTGAAGCCATTCGTCAACGCGTTTTTCAAGCGCTTCTTTTTTATGCCATTTCACCTCAATGGGTATTACGATAAGTGGAATTCCTTTTAACGCTGATGTATATGGTTTTATTCTTTCAGCATCTTTTGCTGTTGTCACTATTCCGTCCAGTTTTTCAGATCGGATACAGGTCACCCAATCTGAAATATCTTTGCTCTTAAATTGATAATGATCGGGATAGGATTGTCTTCTTACGACTGTCCAAGAACCCAGCAATCCATCAATAAAACGTTCAGGAGATGCGATTCCAGAAACAGCAAGCACTCTAGGTTTTTCAGCTTTAAAAGAATCTTTCTTCACGGTGCTTAAGGCTTTTGACGAGGATGACATGTAGGTCGAGAAGACGTGTTGAGGGGACGTGTTTTTTGAACGTTCAGGAAGCGTATCGTCCGAATGACATCGCGTATAGATCCAAACATCGAATTTGCTTGCCCTGCTTTTTAGATCTCTTAAATCTCCACCTGGCAGGAGCGATGATATACTTAGCGGCCTTTCTGAATCTATAAGTAGTACTGAGAGATCCGGTTTCAGGGCTCTGTGTTGTAGTCCGTCATCTAGGACGACTACTTTTACTTCCGGTTTTTCTTTCGCAATCCGCTCTATTCCCAGAACGCGATCTTCACAGACAGCGATCGAATGTAGGGGATGCAATGATTTTAACAATGCAGGTTCATCTCCGACCTCGCTCCAACCGCTGTCTTCTAAAACCCATCTAAAACCTTTTGTATTCCTTCCATACCCACGGCTTAATAAGGCAACGTGTTGCGCTCCACCTAGTTTTTCGGACAATATTGAAAGGAAGGCAGAAGCGTGTGGTGTTTTTCCAGTTCCTCCCACATGGATGTTTCCAATGACAAGTGTAGGTATTGCTCCGGGTCGGCTTTTCAGTAATCCTGAATCATATAAAAAATGACGTGTCACTAAAGCCACAGCATATAATGCTGTAAGAGGAGATAGAACAAGCCTCTTTAGTGTCTTAGTAAGTATCTTAGTCGTCATGGAATCTCAGAACGCATTCAAGGTACGCGACATTACGCGAGTGTTAGAAGAATGGGCTCCTACAGTTTTACAAGAGTCTTATGATAACTCTGGATTACTCGTAGGTGACCTGTCTGCAAAAGTAACAAAAGTTCTTGTCTCATTAGATTGTACGGAAGAGGTCGTCGCTGAGGCAGAGCGGGAAGGAGCGGAGTTGATTGTCAGCCATCATCCAATTATTTTTTCTGGTCTTAAAAGATTGACCGGGAATACATATGTTGAGAGAACAGTACTCAGAGCAATAAAATCAGGCATCGCACTCTACGCCATTCATACAAACCTTGACAATGTTGCATCAGGTGTGAATTTTGAGCTAGCCACTGCCCTTGGGTGTACCCCTGAATCTTTGAAAATCCTGAGGCCCAAATCCGAGCTCTTACATCAAGTGACTGTCTATTGTCCCACTGAGTATGCTGATCAAGTGAGAGATGCAATGTTTCAAGCTGGTGCAGGAAGTATTGGAGATTATGACAGATGTAGTTTTAACTTGGCTGGAGAAGGAACCTTCCGTCCTGGATCAGATTCAATGCCGTTTGTGGGAGAAAAGGGTCAAGATCATACTGAACCAGAAACGAAAATCGAATTGCTGGTTGAAAAGAGGCTGTCAAAAAGTGTTGTTGAAGCTGCTTCAAATGTTCATCCATACGAGGAAATGGCATATTTAATTACTCCTTTAGAAAATAAAGATGAAAATATTGGCGCGGGGATGATTGGGAAATTGCCTCAGCCTATGAAATGGGAAGCGTTCCTTGATCACGCAAAACACGCGCTTCAAGCCACCCATATTAAGCACACAAATCCAGTGAGTGAATTTGTGTCAACCATTGCAGTTTGTGGTGGTTCCGGCTCTTTTTTACTGTGCGATGCAATCGGTAAGAAAGCGGATGTGTTTCTGTCTTCAGACTTCAAATATCATGAGTTTTTTGATGCTGATGGAAAGATCTTAATTGCGGATGTAGGCCATTATGAGAGTGAATGGCGAACAAGTAGGTTGATTGCCAACGTAATCAAGCAGAAATTCACTAAATTCGCGGTCCGTTTAGCTTCAAGCAAGACGAATCCTGTTAGAATCCGTTGATTTACAACAAAACATCCTATGGCCACAACTAAAAAGACCCTTACTGCAGAGGATAGACTCCGCGCTTTGTATGATTTACAACTAATCGATAGTCGCATCGATCGTATCCGAGTTATACGAGGTGAGCTTCCTTTAGAAGTTGAAGATCTAGAAAATGACATTGCCGGGATTTCTACTCGACTAGCAAATATGGAGGAGGAGAACGATACCGTTACCCAGCGGATTTCTGCATATCAAAATCAAGTCAAGGAAAGTCAAGCCCTTATTGATAAATATACTGAACAACAGAATAACGTCCGTAACAATCGTGAGTTTGAGTCTCTTAACAAAGAGATGGAATATCAAACGCTCGAGATTGAACTTTGCGAAAAGCGTATACGTGAATGCAAAGCGCAACAATCTCAGAAATCTGAGATTTTAGAAGCGATGCGCATAAAGAGTAAGCAAAGACAAGCCGATCTTGATTCTAAGCAGTCAGAATTAGAAGAAATCATCGCAGAGACTCAAGCTGAAGAAGAAGTTCTTCAGATGCAAAGTGACAAGATGTCTAAGACAATAGATGACCGCTTGCTTCGTACATACTCGCGTATAAGGTCAGCGGCCAAAAATGGTCTTGCTGTCGTTCCTATTGAGCGTGAAGCGAGTGCTGGAACTTTTATCAAGATTCCACCACAACGCCAAATCGATATTGCGCTTCGTAAGCAAATTATTGTTGACGAGCACAGTGGACGTATCCTCGTAGATAAAGCGCTTGCTGAAGAAGAGCGTGAACGTATGGATACCCTCATGAACAAAGAACTTAAGAAGCTCAAGAAGTAAGCTGATTATTTCTTGCCATTGATTAAATTTAAAAAGGGCCCGCAATTCAGCGGGCCCTTTT
>JAQCID010000107.1 GCA_027618855.1 Bacteroidota bacterium
TCACTCTTTGATTCGTAAGTCTGATGTGAATAGTGGTAATGCTGGCGATTGGGCTGCTTCTGCTGGAACTGACACGGATGATTCAGAGTGGATTGTGCTTCCATCTAATGATTGGACTGGTCTTGGATCTCACGACTTCACAGGATCTTGTGGAGGTGGTGCATCTGCTTATGTGTACGATTGTGATGGAGCATGTTTCAACGATGCTGATGCTGATGGCGTTTGTGATGAGTTGGAGATAGATGGCTGTACAGATTCGGGAGCTTGTAACTACGATGCTGCTGCTACAGAAGAAGATTCATCTTGTGAGTACTTAACATGTGCTGGTTGTACAGATGGAAATACTCCTGCTTGTAACTATGATGCTACGGCAACTATAGAAGATGGCTCTTGTTGGTACGCTGAGGCTTTCGAAAACTGTGATGGTTCATGTATCAATGACATCAACGTCAACGGAATATGTGACGAAATCGAAATCGAAGGTTGTACATATGCTGATGCATGTAACTATGACTTCGAAGCAAATGTTGAGGACGGGTCTTGTGACTTCGCTTGCTTAACGGATGGTTGTACAGATTCTGGTGCAGTGAACTACAATTCAGACGCGACTGTAGATGATGGTTCTTGTCTGTTCATCGGTTGTATGGACGCAGGTGCTCTTAACTACGATGCAGCGGCGAACTTGGATTGCGGATGTCAGTACCCAGACGCTTGTCCTGGTGACTTCAACGATGACAACGAGGTTGACGTAAGTGACCTACTTGACTTCTTCCAGTTATGGGGTAACGTTTGCAACTAATAAGACTTGACTTCTGATTAAAGAGTCATTAACTAAAAAGAAACGGGCTGCCTTTGGGCGGCCCGTTTTTTTATGCTTTAGAATTTCTTTGGATTAACTTTGTCACATGACAGAACTTTCTGACAAGGAGAGGATGCGAAAGCAGCTTGATGCCAGCCATAAGTGGCCGTGCGAATTCATGTTTAAATTTATTGTGCCTAAGGGGAATGAAAATGAAGCTGCGTTGCGCGCCATTTTTGGGTTGAAGGCCAAGCTTCAGATGAAGGAGTCGAGTACGGGGAAGTATAAAGCGTTCACAATACGAGATCGTGTGAAAAGCGCAGATGAAGTTTTTTCGAGGTACGAAGCAGCATCACAGATACCAGGAATTATCTCCTTGTAACATCACATGCGCTCAGGCATAGACACGCCCAACAGAGACATGCCGGTCTTCACAGTGCTGCTGCACAAGTAACAAAGCGCCAGTCGGACGTTGCGTTTCGCTTCGTCTTCCTCCTTGATGATGGGGTGGTCCTGATACCAACGACTGTATGATTTGGTAATGTCGTAGCAAAGATTCGCTACAAGAGACGGATCATATGATTTGGCCGCTTCTTCGATGACTGAAGGCAGAGATAAAGCTGCCATTAACAGTGCACGTTCAACGTCATCAAGATGTACTGGCGAGAGGGGGGTTAGGGACGCGATATCGTCAATACCTGCATTGCGGAGCACAGATCGTGCGCGTACGTAATTGAATTGAATATATGGGCCAGTATTTCCGATAAAGTCAATACTGGCTTTGGGGTCAAACATCATCGACTTTTTAGGGTCAACGCGTAAGAGGAAGTACTTAAGAGCTCCGTACCCTACGTCTTTGTAAAGGGAGTCGCGGTCTTCTTCTGGGATGTTTTCGAGCTTGCCAGCTTCGCGGGCGAGCTGTTCGGCTGTCGTTTTCATCTCTGCCATGATGTCGTCAGCATCGACGACAGTGCCTTCACGAGACTTCATCTTGCCCTCAGGGAGTTCAACCATCCCATATGATAGGTGATGACATCTGGATGCTTGTTCTAAGCCAAGCTTGGAGAGGATTTCAAACAGTACTTTGAAGTGATATTCTTGTTCGTTGCCTACGGTATATACTTGGCGGTCAAGAGATGGGTAGTCCTTGAAGCGGAGTATGGCGGTACCGATATCCTGTGTCATATATACAGATGTCCCGTCTTTGCGAAGGAGTAGCTTTTCATCTAACCCGACGTCAGAAAGGTCAACCCAAATAGAGTTGTCGTCTCGTTGCGTAAATGCGCCAGAAGCGAGTCCTGCTTCGACTTGAGACTTCCCCGTGAGATAGGTGTCGGATTCGTAATATAGTTTGTCGAAATCGACCCCCATTTCTCCATAGGTGTATTCAAAGCCATCATAGACCCATCCGTTCATCGTAGACCAAAGGGCGTGAACTTCGGGGTCTTCAGACTCCCATTTGTGAAGCAAATCGCGGGCAGCTAAAAGGATAGGGGCTTGGGACTCTGCGGTTTCTTTATCTGCGCCCGAGGACATCAGCTCTTTTACTTCAGCTTTGTAATGATGGTTAAATAAAACGTAGTAACGGCCTACAAGTTTATCTCCTTTCTCCCCTGTAGAAGTGGGTGTTTCTCCATTGCCGAAAAGTTTCCATGCAATCATGGATTTACAGATGTGAATTCCACGGTCGTTAATGATTTGGACTTTCACAACATCGTGACCGGCAGCCTTAAGGATTTCAGAGACGCTATATCCGAGGAAAATGTTTCGTAAATGGCCCAGGTGCAGAGGCTTGTTTGTATTGGGAGAGCTGTACTCTACCATAATTTGTGACTTGGAGCCAGGAGCGTTGCGCCCGAAGGTGTCCTTTTGTAAAATGGCTCGATTTAAAGCTTGAGCCCAGTATTCATCAGAAATACTTAAATTCAGAAATCCCTTGACAACCTGAAAGTCAACGACAATCTCTTCCTGTTGCACCAAATAAGCGCCTATTTCTTTGCCGGTTTCTTCAGGAGACTTCCCTGCCAGTCGCGAAAAAGGAAATACGACAACGGTTCTGTCCCCTTGAAATTCAGACCTTGTACTTTGTATTGAGATTTGAGTCTCCCTGGGACGTGATCCATAAAGTGTATTGCAAGCTGAAGAGACAGCCTGGGTAAGTATTTTCTCAAGTTGCAGCATTCTATGCTTTGTTTTTAGGGAGGTGTACTTCAGCCATCATACATCTTGCCGATCCACCCCCGCATGCTTCGATAATGTCGAGTGGAATTGAAATGCTTCGCCCAAATTTTGAGATTTTTTCTATCTGAATGTCATCCAAAGCTTCATATGCAGCTTTGCTCATGACAATTCTAGGGGTATCATCAAGACTGGAGGATACCTCAAGCATGTTGCCTGCGAAATATGAGATTTGATCTTCAGAAAGAGTGATTATTTCCAGGTCATTCTCTTTGAGAGAATTTTCAAGGATCTCTCTGTCCTCGGGATGGTCACAACTGTCAAGACACACGGCAGCCCAGCCAGAACCGATACACATCATGACGTTTGTGTGATAGATTTGCTCGCGACGGTTTTCTACTGATTGGAGAGATTCAAAACAGATTCCTTCCATTCCGAAAGCATCACAGAATTGTTCAAAAGCGTTGCGGTCAGTTCTGGGGCTCAGTGCAGCATATGCTTTTGAATGTATACGGTCCAGAACGATACTGCCAGTACCTTCAAGGAAAACGGAATGGTTCTCAAATTCGGTAAAGTCTACGACCTCTGAAATTTTAAAGCGATGAACGTGTTCAAGGTCAAATAAGATGTCCTCACGCCGTTCAACACGCCTGTTTTCAGCCAACATGGGGTAAATTCCTACTCTTCCGTCAGCGTGAAAGCTGACCCAATTGTTTGGGAAGAGTGAGTCAGGGGTGTCCGTTTCGGGGTCATCTTCAAAAACGATGACGTTCACACCTTCTGAACGAAGGATGTCGACCATGTTGTCGAATTCTTCAAGCGCTTGATCGACCACGTCTTCAGGAGAAACATTGTCTAGAACTTTTTGGTAATAATTGTTTCCGGCGGTTTCTTCATTCATCCTAAATGCAGTCGGTCTGACCATCAGGATATTCGGGGTGCTCTGTGCGTTCATTTCTCTCGTAAAAGGGGCAAAGTGCTACATCGGAGGAGGCCTTCAAGTTTGCCTGTCTCATTAAAGGGGGTTTCAATGACTGTATATCCCCAATCTCGTAGTTGAACATTGACCGCAGTGAATCCTTTTTCACTGACGATTGTCGTGGGGGAGATGCTGAATATGTTGCAGTGCATGTGGTACATGTCCTCTGCACTCACTTCCAGAAGTTTTCCTTTGTATTTTTTCCGGATCCAGCGTATGTCTTCAGGGTTCTTCATTCCCTCTGGATGGAAAATTGCATGACCATTGCTTAAAGGACATATACAGCAGTCAAGGTGTAAAGCATTGGTGTACGGGTCTTTGTCTGACTTAGATAATTCAAACGCTCGAATTTTTGCTTGAGGGAATTGCTCTTGAAGCCAATGAATGGCCGCTCTATTCGTTCTGGAGGTTTTATAGATGTTAAAATCTTCGTCTTCGCTATACCCCATCCATATTTCGTCACTCATGGGCATGATGTCTCCACCTTCCAGTCTCACGCCTGATGGAGGTGTAAGGGTGTTTTCAGGTGTGATGTGTGTGCAAAGGCTGCTGATTCCATCCCATTCAGGAGCTCTTTCAGGGATCATTGAAGAACGAATGAATTTGTCACAAAGCGTCACCCCCACATCCCTGGTGAAAATTTGATTAAGGTTCGGAATTGGAATTGGCCTAAGGACTTGAACTCCATGGGCTTCTAAGATTTTAACAAAGGCATCCAATTCATTTTGAACATCAGATTGAGTAGGGTAGGTGCCAGCAAGTATATGCTCTCTTGATTTCGGGTCAACAGCTTCTTCAGCTAATGGGATAGGACCCCACGATGTTGCAGAGCCCACAACGACTTTTTTAAGCGTGTCCCATTCATTTACGACAAAGCAATTATCAGTACTCATTAATTGTTGTTGTTTTCAGTTTTTAGACGGTTGGTTGTTGTCGTATTCGCGAGATTGACGCAACAATGACAGCATGGTGGCAGACTCCATTAGATTCTCACCAAAAGCGGCCTTGTTAAACCCTACAGGCAGGAAACTGAAATGCAAGGTGTCGTATGTGGTAATTGCGAAAAGATTCGAGTATGCATGTGCATGCCAGTTTCTGATTTCTAATGAATCCCCATTTTCGTCAAATTCATTGTAGGAATTATATGTGA
>JAQCID010000108.1 GCA_027618855.1 Bacteroidota bacterium
CTTGGCAGCATCGTTTTGGCGCCTGGCTTTATGAATTTTGAATCCACACTTCAAAATTGGGGACCATTTTTGGCGGCCCATGGCATTGTTACAATGACGATCGGAACGAATTACCTCACCGACAGTCCTACGCAAAGAAAAGAAGCTTTGTTAGATGCCATTGTCACTTTAAAAGAAGAGCAAACCAGAGTCGGCTCTCCACTCTTCAATGCGCTCGATATCGATCGTTTTGCCGTAGGAGGTTTCTCTATGGGCGGTGGTGGAGCGCAACTCGCAGCAGCAATCGACCCTTCGATTAAGGCGGTCATCGCACTCTACCCCTATCTGAACAACGTGAGCGAAGCAATGCTTAACCACAGCAGTCCATTGCTTGTCATCGCTGGGGAAATCGATCTCATCGCAATCCCAAATCTGCATGCAAACGTCCATTATGCCGCAACACCAGACAGCACCCCCAAGCAACGGTATGAAGTTCAAAACACCGGCCACGATCCTCTCATAGGGCCTTATGGTGGCTACGGAGAAGTAGGTTCAAAAGTACTGTGCTGGCTCGAAGCATTCCTGAACGCCGACCACTGCTACTGCCCACCCCTACTCAATATTCCTGCTACAGCGTCCGATTTCGAACACAATATCGTGTGCGAGACCTTATTTGTTCAGGGATGTACTGACGTGACAGCCTGCAACTACAGCCCTGACGCCACTGTCGAAGACGGAAGTTGTGAATCACAATCGTGTGCCTGCCCTGGCGACATCACGGGCGACTACGCGGTTACTGTAGCGGATGTCTTGTTGGCGCTTTCTGAATTTGGATGTTTGGCGAACTGCACAGCCGATATCGATGGGAATGGCTATGTGAACGTTTCTGACATTCTAGATTTGTTAGCCCTGTTCGGCACTGCCTGCTAACCCCAACGCATGCCCTGTCGTAACTTAAGTCACTTAGCGCTTTCTTTAATCCTTCATGTTAATTATAAGAGCAGCAAGTACACCAGGAACCCAACCAAAACATGTCAATATTGATACTATAACTATTGATCCACATCCCTTATCAAGAACGGCAAGTGGAGGTAATATAATTGCCAATAATACTTTGAAACATCCCATCATGTAAAGATACTAAAATCTTACAGAAAGTTATGGGAAACGCATCTTTTGCGGGTACGTTAGTTGATGAATGGGAATAAGAAATTTCTAGTCTTACGTTTGCAAATATGGCAATCATATAACTAACTTTCACGAAATTTATTTTCAATAATTAAACAATATGGACGCGCTCGTACTCATTGCCACAATACCTGTTTTTATATCCTTATATGGGGTCATAAAGAAGCAAAGATTCTTCTTTTTGCTTGGATACTTTTTATTTTCTTTTCTTGTTGTTCCTGATGAGATTTCAAGATACATAGACAGTCCAGACATTTCACATATTTTATTTGCAGTTGTTTTTGGACTTCAAGCCATTTTAACCTTTCCAAACAAACTCAATTATGATGGCACAAAAGTTTTTAAGTCATTCGGAATTAAAACAATGGCATCTCTTTTTCTCATCAATATTATAGCTGTATTATTAATAAATCTTCATCCTGAGTCATTGGTAGAAGATGTTCCAAATAATGGACAGACACTTAACATCGCAATGATTATTCATGGCGTTTTTGCATTGATACCATTGGTCGGTTGTTATCTAATGTTATCAAACAAAATGGAGATAAAGTCAAACTAATCAACTTTAGTTAGAAATCTCTTCCCCCTAGTCTTGCTCTTGCTGTTACATGAGGTTATATGGGTGCGGTAGAAATACCGTGTCTTCCACTTGAGGATATGCCTAGGTTACATATAAAATAATGGTTATATCTTTTATGTCTTAAATGCAAGACGATGAGACCCTTATTTGCCTTTTTAACATGCTTGATTGGTGTAAGTCTGGTTGGACAAGATTGTGAGTATAATTCTATCAATATTGAGGTCGTTGGTTCTGATGCAGCGATTGGATGGAACATCACTCAAGACAATGGATGGGCCTTGGTTTCAGGAGCATTAGATTCATATGAAAACATTTGTCTTGAAGATGGGTGTTATCCTTTTAACATGTATGATGGCAACGGAGATGGATGGATTGAGACTACAATCACAATTTCTTACTCATTGACAAATGAGGTGATATTCTCAGGAACACTGGAATATGGAAATGTTGAATCATTAAATATTCAAATAGGAGATTCAATTGAATGTACTTCTGGCTTTATAGACCCCACGGCTTGTAACTACAGTAATGATGCTTCTGAAGACGATGGTTCTTGTATATATCCAGAAGAAGGAAACACATGTGACTCGTTTTGCCAAGAAGACCTTAACTCAGATGGGGTCATTACAATACAAGATTTACTTCTCATACTTAGCGAGTTCGGTTGCATTACAGCATGTGAGAATGATATCACTCAAGATGGGTATGTAGCCGTTGATGATTTGTTGCTTGTCCTTAGCGAGTTTGGAAACAGTTGTGAAGCTGAGCCTGAGTTCTCATGTGGAGAAGACATATCTCACGAAGGCTACGACTACAACACAGTTTTAATCGGTAATCAGTGTTGGTTCTCTGAGAACTGCCGTTACTTGCCTGAGGTATCGCCTTCCACCATCGTGAATGCGACAACTCCTTACTACTACGTATACGGCTTTGAAGATACAGATGTAGAAGTGGCTAAATCAACGGAAAACTTCGAGACTTATGGAGTCCTATACAACTGGCCTGCCGTGATGACTGAGGGTATTTGTCCTACAAGTTGGCATTTGCCATCAGATGATGAATGGCAAAATCTAGAAATATCTTTGGGGATGAGTGCATCAATTGCAATGGAACTTGGCTTTAGAGGAACAGATGAAGGATCTCAAATGAAATCTATTTCAGGTTGGTATAATAATGGAAATGGAACAAACACAAGTGGTTTCAACTCTAAACCTGGTGGTTTATTAGCTGGCATAGAATTCTACTACGGGCTTGAACTTCATGCGTTTTGGTGGACATCAACGGCCACAGACAACAACTATTTAGCACGTCAACTTGTATTTAGTGATACTTCAATCTCTCGACAATTTGAAAACCCAACTGTAGGTTTTTCCGCCTGCTGCATAAAAGACTAAAGAATAAAGACAAGCTGAATACCCAGTAAACAAAAAAAGGCCTTGCTTGCGCAAGACCTTTCACTTTGGGTGGATAATGGGATTTGAACCCACGACCCCTGGTACCACAAACCAGTGCTCTAACCAACTGAGCTATACCCACCATAATCCCCGAAGGGGGTGCAAAGATAAACTTAAGTTTTGTTCGTACAAGTAAATGTGCCAAATTTGTCGTCATGGAAAATACCCAAGGAATAAGAGTCTTGCATATTGCAAGTTGGTACCCGAGTAAGGTTCACGATTCATTGGGAAACTTCATACAGAGACATATCGCAGCAATAGCCACCAAACATAAAAGCGAGGTTTGGTATGCCTCACCCGTCTCTAATGAAAGTCCGTTGATGGGACGTTCGGAAGTCAGCAAAGGCGACGGGTTTTTAGAACGTATTGCGTATCCGAAAGCGACCAAACCCGGGTCTGTCGCAGTGACTCGAGCGCTGTTAAAGATGGTTCCTGGAGAAGAAATCTCAATGCCCGATTTGGTGCACCTCCACGTTGCATTTCCGGCTGGAAGGGCCGCGAGAATTTTGGCCGAGAGCTGGGATGTCCCACTCATCATTACAGAACATTGGACCGCATATCACGATTCACAGCACATCCCATTGTGGCGTCGCATTTCGATGAGACGGACGGCGGCATATGCGTCCGCTTTTTGTCCTGTAACGGACCATCTGGGTGCAAAAATGCGCACGTTTAAAATGGTCAACATCACAGGTGCAAGCAACTATGTAACGGTACCCAACGTTGTGGATACTGACCGTTTCAAGCCATCCCCTGAAAAAGGCACAACGGATGAGGGGTTCCGGATTTTACATGTCAGCTCTCTTGATGAAAGCCAAAAAAACATTACTGGAATCATACATGCTTTATCTGCCCTCAGGACATCTCACCCGGATTTTAAATTCTCCGCGAAATTTATGGGAGGAAGCGACCCTGAGCGATTGACAAAACTGCGTCACTATGCCGCGTCTATGAACCTGACCGAACCTTGTGTGTTGTTTTCGGGGCCGAAAAACATCGAGGAGGTCGCCCGAGGAATGCAGATGGCAGATGCTTTGGTACTGTTCAGTAGAAAAGAAAATTTCCCTTGCGTGATCGCAGAAGCATGGGCGACCGGGGTTCCCGTGATTTCGACTGACGTAGGAGGGATTTCAGAACACCTCACCGAAAATTGTGGGCGTGGAATTCTAATTCCCAACGAAGATGAAAGCGCCTTGAGGTCCGCATTGGTTACGCTCGGGACGGAAGCAAAAATCGATGCTGTCGAAATAAGAAAATACGCAGTCGCTCATTTCAGCGTCGAAGCCGTGTCGAATGCGTACGACGAAGTGTATCGAGAAGCTCTGTTGGGGAGACAGTCAAATGATGGTGACTCTTCGGAATTGCTGTGACTTTGATTTCTGACATATCGCACTCCATTGGGGCGAGATTGATTCTCCTGGTCGTGACATTAACGACCGTACTCTTGAACACCCACTTCCTTGGAGAAAAAGGACTTGGAGAGGTCGCTCTTTTGCAGTTTGGACTCTTGCTCGTAACGGGAATGGCGGGGTTTGTAGCTGCTGGGGCTGTTGTGTATGTCAGACGATCTCATCGTGCGAGAGATATTCGAAAAGTGGCGTATCTGTGGTGTGGCGTGTCTGCAATTGTAGCGTCTGGGATCGGGGTCGCGTTGGGTGTGATTCCCACGGAGTGGCTTTACGCTTCTGCAGGCCTGGGTCTCTTACAAAGCTTGGTGGTTTTTCATTCTCAGCTTCTGATCGCTTCGGGAAGAATTCGTTCAAACAACTACCTCCAAATTGCCCAAACCTCCACCCTGCTTCTGACTGTATTTGTCACCTACATCCTTTTCGACATCGCCACGCCCAGAGGCTTTATGTGGGCACTTACAGGAGCACTCTCTGT
>JAQCID010000109.1 GCA_027618855.1 Bacteroidota bacterium
AGATTCCAGCTGGTGTATTAATCACCAAATTATCTTGATCATTACCGAAAACGGCACTGAATTTATCTGACGCATCGGTCATATTTACGTAAAAGCGGTAAACTGTATTACCGGCTATTGTAGCATTGACTGCAGGAGCGCTTTCAACTGTAAGTGAATACTGAGCTGAAATGCTAGTTAGCATTGTCGTTGAGAGGAGGGCCAAAAAGGCAAGGCAAATATTCTTGTTCATGATTTTTAGAAAATTTTACACCATAAATATACGACAAGTCGATGGAAAAAACACCATCGTGTGTAAATAAATATCATTCGTCGAAGAAAAACAGATACTCATCCTATGTATACCTTATAGTTACAGTGAAGGATGTAACTTCGCATTTTTATGAAAAAAGCGGCAATATATCATGTTTGACAACTTACAAGAACGATTTGAAAGGGCCTTTAAGGTTCTGAAGGGACACGGGCAGATCACCGAAGTTAACGTTGGCGAGACATTAAAAGAAGTTCGAAAAGCACTGCTTGATGCTGATGTTGACTATAAAACTGCCAAGGACTTTATTGTGAAAATCAAGGAAAAAGCCCTGGGACAGAAGGTCTTAACAGCCCTGAAACCTGGTCAACTACTCATAAAAATAACCCAGGAGGAACTCACCGAGCTTATGGGGAAGGCTGCAGCGCCTTTCGAGCTGAAGTCGAAACCTACCGTTGTTTTACTTGCGGGTCTCCAAGGAGCAGGTAAGACCACCCATGCAGGAAAACTAGCAAAATATATTAAAGACAAGGGCAAAAAACCCCTGTTGGTTGCTTGTGATGTGTACAGACCTGCAGCGGTAGACCAGCTGATTGTCGTAGGAGAATCTGTGGGCGTCGAAGTGTACAGTGAACCAGGCGTTGTGGATGCATTGGGAATTGCTGAACGTGGAATCGCCTATGCGAAGAAAGAAGGGTTCGGCGCAGTGATCGTGGATACTGCAGGTAGACTCGCTGTGGACAAGGACATGATGGACGAGATCGAGGCCATCAGTAATGCGATTAAACCTGATGAAACATTGTTTGTCGTTGACGCAATGACGGGACAAGATGCCGTTCAGACAGCCAAGGCCTTTAATGACAAAATCGATTTCAGCGGCGTCATCCTCACCAAGCTAGACGGAGATGCACGTGGAGGTGCGGCACTTTCGATATTCAGCATTGTCGGCAAACCGATTAAATTCGTCGGTGTGGGAGAGAAAATGGATGCCCTCGAGATCTTCCACCCAAATCGCATGGCGGAGCGCATTTTAGGCATGGGTGATGTGGTGACCCTTGTTGAAAGAGCTCAGAAGGTCGTTGATGAAAAAGAGGCGAAGCGCATCGAGGATAAGATTCGCAAGAATAAATTTGACTTGGAGGACTTTTTAGGTCAAATTCAGCAAATTCGCAAAATGGGAAACGTAAAGGATCTATTGGGAATGATGCCCGGTATGGGGAAAGCACTTAAAGATGTAGATATCGAAGACAATGCCTTTGATCAAGTAGAAGCAATTATAAGATCGATGACCCCTGGAGAAAGAGTGTCACCTAAGAGTTTGGACTTAAGCAGAAAAAAGAGAATTGCAAGAGGGAGCGGGACGCAGGTGGAAGAGGTGAATAAACTCTTAAAACAATTTGAAGACATGAAGAAAGTAATGGGAATGATGAACAAAGGTGGTGGAAAAGGAAGAATTCCTATGCCGGGAATGCGAAGAGGACGATGAATATTTTAGATGGCAAAGCAACATCGTTAACGTTGCAAGAAGAAATAGCGGCCAAGGTGACGAAGGTGATCGAAGCCGGGGGGAAAAGACCGCATTTGGCTGCAGTACTAATAGGTATGGACCCAGCAAGTCGTGCTTACGTGGGGCACAAGGTGAAAGCGTGTGCAAAAGCAGGGTTTGAGAGCTCGACGATTGAGAGAGGCAAAGAGATAAGCCAAACCGAACTGTTAGACATTGTTCGGGAATTAAACAACGACAAGTCTGTGGATGGGTTCATTGTTCAACTGCCCCTGCCCGACCACATCGATGCCACAGAGGTCATCGAAGCAATCGATCCGAGAAAAGATGTAGATGGCTTCCATCCTGTGAATGTTGGGAAAATGTCATTGGGACTGCCCACTTTTTTACCGGCAACTCCAGCTGGGATTATGACCTTACTTCAAAGACACGGAATCGTTACAGAAGGCATGCATGCTGTAATCATTGGGCGAAGTGACATTGTGGGGAATCCGATGTCTGTCCTGCTTTCTAGAAATTCTGAACCTGGAAATTGCACGGTAACCCAGTGTCACAGTAGGACTGTAGATTTAAAATCACATACTCTGAAAGCCGATATATTAATCGCCGCAATTGGGAAACCACACTTTATTACCTCAGACATGGTCAAGGAAGGTGCAATCGTCATTGATGTCGGAATCAATAGAATTGCTGATTCAACCCGTAAATCTGGAAGTCGATTAACAGGAGATGTCGATTTTGACAATGTCGCTCAAAAATGCAGTTGGATTACTCCCGTACCTGGTGGCGTAGGCCCGATGACCATTGCCTCACTGTTAGAAAACACATTGCAAGCTTCACAACAAAACGCGGATGGATTCTCTTGAAAAAGATGACATCTGGATGGCAAGAGCCATTGAGCTTGCCGAGCTAGGAAGCGCTTATACCCTGCCTAATCCCATGGTGGGATGCGTGATCGTTCTCGATGAGGTCGCGATTGCGGAGGGGTTTCATGAACAATTTGGAGGCGCGCATGCTGAGGTTAATGCGTTGGCCCAAATCCCTGACCATACTCAGGAACAACTTAAAAGCGCCACAGCCTATATCAATCTTGAACCCTGCAATTGTTTCGGAAAGACCCCACCCTGTGTGGATTTGCTGCTTTCGAGAAATATAGGAAGGGTCGTTTGCGCCATGAAGGACCCCAATCCCAACGTGTTTGGAAAGGGATTTGAACGGTTGAGGGCGGCTGGGATTGAAGTTGTGGTGGGCGTCCTTGAAAAGAAAGCACGCACACTGAATCGGAAATTCATCGCGCTACAGGACCCACTTTTTACCCGTCCGTATGTCACCCTGAAGTGGGCACAAAGCTCAGATGGTTATATCGATCCCGAGATGAATGCCCAAAAAGGAAGGGGCTCATTTCCCATAACCTCTAAGCAAACACAGAAGACCGTTCATCAATTAAGAGCAAATAACAAAGCCATTCTCGTAGGGAAAAATACTGTAGAGGTCGACAACCCATCACTTTCGGTGAGACATGCTGAAGGCAACAACCCCACTCGATTGATTATAGATCCGCTACTTGAGCTTGATTATTCAGCCTTGAACATGACCCGAGAACAAGGAGAAACATGGGTGCTCTGTGAGGAAGAAGGACATCGAGGGACACTCGAAAAAGAGAACGTCAAAGTGTTGCCTTGGCTCAACCTCAACACTGAGGAATGGCTCGAAAAACTGAGGAATGAAGGAATTCACAGCATCCTTGTCGAAGGAGGCGCCTCCACCCTTCAGAGATTCCTCGATTGTGGCTGTTATGACGACATCGAGATTTTCATCAGCGATAAAAATTTAAACACTGGCTTACACGCACCTAAACTTCCACAAAGAACCCGTGGAAAATTTACTGAAATGCGTGTTGGAGAGGATCTAAGGAAACAATATATTAGAGAATGCTAAACATTATTTTTTGCATCCTCTGTACAGGTGGCGTATTCCTCACCTTCAGAGCATTTGAGCAGTGGGGAGTGAATCGTTATTATGCGATCGTGATCAATTACGGAGTTGCCTCAACGCTAGGATGGACACTCTCTGGCGGGCTGCCGATGATGAAAACCGCCAGCGACATGCCGTGGTTCTTTTTAACGATGGCCATGGGTTTGGGATTCTTGTTTTTATTCAATTTAATGGCCAAATGCACTGCTGAATTAGGTGTTGCCGTTTCTTCAATCGCATCAAAACTCAGCTTGGTGATTCCAGTGGCCATTTTTTTAATCATTGACCCAACGGATATTCTCACAACAAAAAAGCTCATTGCCCTTTCATTGGCCCTCGTTGCAATATTGATCAGCTCTTTAGGAGATGACTCCAAACATCACAGTCATTCCAAATGGGCCTTCCTGTTGCCCATCGTCATCTTTGTCGGAAGTGGCGCCATAGACCTTGTATTTGCCTGGTTCAGCAACCCCACAGATATCCCTACAACAGAACACGCAATGGCTTTCACGTCAGTCCCTTTTACAACTGCCTTTGTTGTGGGCTCTGTCATCGTGCTTTTCAAAAAGAACACCTCCCTCCCATCAAGAAACGATCTGCTTGCAGGTTTACTGCTTGGGGTGATCAACTTCGGCTCTCTGTTCTTCCTAATTGGCGCTTACAGCACTCCAGGTATAGATAAATCCGTACTTATCCCAGGCGTTAATTTGGGCGTTGTCATCTTCAGCACTTTGGCTGCTGTCGCTATATACAAAGACAGCCCAAGTAAAATCACTTGGTCTGGCTTAGCAATAGGTTGTATGAGCATCGCAATCCTTATGCTCTCATAAGATTATTTCACTCTCCGATTTCCTTCTCTCCGCTTTCCTTCTTTCCGCTTTTCTTTAAGAGTTCGTCGTTCTGACGGGCACGTTGCATGGGATTGTCCCCTTGAGCTCCGTATCGACTGTAGCCATTGCCTTGTTGTTTGAAAATCTCAAAGCGCGTAGGCTCAGGTCGAGGAGGCCAGCTGTTGTTCGAGAGATCACAGTCTGCGGTTTCTAAATATGGATCGAGTACGATTCTTACCGCCGGTCTGTCTGTTCCAAATATTTTTGTGACGGTAGGCTCGCTCATTAACCAAATCTCAGCGGGGATGCGACGGACTTCCTTTTCGCCATCCTCATATTCGAATTCTATAATTAATGGCATGACCAAACCTCCCACATTGCGAAAGGTCACTTCGTAGAAGTTTTTCCCGCTTGAAAGAAGTGCAATTTGATCTTCCGAGAGACCGTCAAGCATCT
>JAQCID010000110.1 GCA_027618855.1 Bacteroidota bacterium
AGAATTCAGGGACTCTTGAGAGAACTGATTTGGAGAACAAATGTTCAAGAGTAAAGAGAAAGATACGCTCCCAGGTGGGACTAGATATAAAGCTTTAATTCCTACAATTATGGGGTTAGGAGCGATCCTATATTTATACGGAGATGACCTCGTGGAGATCCGTGACATTGAGTTCTCGCAAAGGTCTGCTTGGGCTCTTGCTGCTGCAATTGGACTGGTCGTGATTCGAGATCTTGCGTATATGGCTCGGGTGAAAATTCTTTCGATGGGGCAATTTGATTGGCGGAGTTCACTCCATGTTGTATTGCTTTGGGAATTTGCATCCGCCATCACCCCGTCCGTAATCGGAGGAAGTCCCATTGCCATTTACATTATGAAACGTGAGGGTATGACACTTGGCAGAAGTGTTGCAACTGTGCTCGCCACTTCATTAATGGATGAATTGTTCTACGTTTTTGTCGTACCCATATTCGTTTTTGCAATCGGAACTGAGGTCTTTATTCCAGAGGGGTTAAGCGATACGGCACAGCTGAGTATCCAATCCATTTTTTGGACAGGATATTCTATTCACTGCGTATTAACGCTATTGATTTTATTTGTTTTATTTATTCGTCCAAAAAGGACTCGGGAAATTTTCTTGACATTGTTTAGAATGAGGTTGTTGAGGAGATGGAAGCTTTGGGCAGAATCATTAACCGACGAATGGATGCGCGCATCAGATAGTTTAAAAGGAGCAACGACTACAATGTGGTTGAAGACGCTGGGTGTAACTTTTGTGAGCTGGACCTCCAGATTTTTAATACTAAATGCCATCTTGTACATTTTCTTTGACTCGGTACAAAACCTAGAGGTCTTTGCCAGACAGTTGTCACTTTGGATCGCGATGATCGTCAGCCCTACACCTGGAGCTTCTGGCATTGCAGAGTTTTCCCTACCTATCTTTATGCAAGGAGTAGCCGTAGTGGGAGGTGTCTCGGTACTTGTTTGGAGAATCCTCACGTATTTTATCTATCTAATTATCGGCTCAATTTTACTTCCTAGATGGATGGTTAAAATCAATACTAAATCTTCTTAACTTTACTTACCGCAAACAAGAAAACGATTTTTATGAAACAACGAAAAGGAAAAGGCACAAGGGCTGTTCACGCTGGTGTAAAACACGACCCTTCTACAGGAGCGATTATGACTCCTGTTTATCTGACGTCTACTTACGTCCAAACCAAAGTCGGAGAGCACAAAGGTTACGAGTACTCTCGAACCCAGAATCCTACACGACACGCCCTCGAAAACGCTTTTGCAGAGCTTGAAGGCGCGAAACACGGAATGGCATTTGCGTCTGGTCTCGCAGCGATGGACAACCTGTTGAAAATCCTTAAGCCTGGGGACGAAGTTATTTCTACGAACGACTTGTATGGAGGAAGCTACAGACTCTTCAATTCAGTTTTTGCAAACTATGGAATAAAATTCCATTTTATAAACCTTGACGATCCGAAGACGAGTCTTGAGGGTCTGGTGAATGAAAATACAAAAATGATTTGGATTGAAACACCTACAAATCCGATGATGCAAATCACAGATATTGAAGCTGTAGCAAATGCAGTCAAGGGGAAAAACATACTCGTTTGTGTAGACAACACATTCGCGACACCTATGCTTCAGCAGCCTCTTGCACTGGGTGCAGATGTAGTGATGCATTCAGCGACGAAATATCTCGGTGGCCATTCAGATGTCGTCATGGGATGTTTGATGGTCAACGATGATGCACTTGATGAAAAACTTCGCACTTTACAAAATTCGTGTGGCGCCATTGCTGGTCCCATGGACAGTTTCCTCGTACTACGTGGAATCAAAACACTTCATTTGAGAATGCAGCGCCACTGTGAGAATGGCCGTGCAGTCGCAGAGTACTTAAAAACGAATGATCAAGTCGAGAAGATATATTGGCCTGGACTTGAAAGTCATCCCGGACATCAAGTAGCAGCCCGTCAAATGTCTGATTTTGGAGGAATGATCGCTTTTACAATTAAAGGCGACGACCTCGCGACGGCAAATACGTTTATTGAATCTACTGAGCTTTTCACATTGGCTGAATCTCTTGGAGGAGTTGAGTCGCTGATAGGACATCCTGCATCGATGACTCACGCTTCTATACCGAAGGAGGTGAGGGAGAAAGTTGGAATCACTGACGGACTGATTCGCCTCAGTCTCGGTGTTGAAGATTCTATGGATCTCATCGATGACCTTAAGCGCGCATTTAAAGCAATTTCTTAAATGAACACTGGGACTCAGAATCAAGAACATCATGCCGTTGTAGGCGCTGGACTGGTGGGCAGTTTGCTTGGGCTTATGCTTGCTCAACTTGGTTATAAAGTCACCATATATGATCGCAGGTCTGACCCACGAAAAGGCAAAGCAATAGAAGGACGTTCCATCAACCTCGCGCTAAGTGACAGAGGTTGGCGTGCACTAGAAAAAGCGGGTGTCGCTGATCGAGTCCGTGAAATCGCGCTCCCCATCAAAGGTCGCCGAATGCATGACCACTCCGGAAAGGAGACATTCCAAGCTTACGGAGTAGGGAATCAATGTATTTATTCCGTATCTAGAGCTGGTCTCAACCTCATTTTAGTAAAGGCTGCAGAAGAAAACCCCTCTTTAGAGGTCAAGTTCGACCACATGAGTATCGGTTATAAGATTGAGGACAAAGACGGAGTCTCTGGTGTAAATCTGAATTTCAAAAACAGACCAGATATCCTTCACGATAGAATTTTTGGCGCCGACGGTGCCTTTAGTGCGATCAGAGAAAAAATGACGCATACAAATCGCTTCGACTTCTCCCAACAATATCTTCCTCACGGGTACAAAGAGATTTTCATGTCGGCCAACCCTCAAGGTGGGTTTCGAATATCCGAGGACGGATTACATATTTGGCCGAGAGGGAATTTCATGTTAATGGCACTACCTAATCCTGGCGGAACTTTTACATGTACTCTTTTCGCACCTTTTGAAGGAGAGGAATCATTCGAAAACATCAAATCAAACGATGACGTTATGGAATTTTTCAAACGCCATTTTCCAGATGCCATTCAACATCTCCCCAATCTTATTGACGACTGGAATACAAATCCCGTCAGCTCTCTTTGCACCGTAAAATGCCACCCTTGGAATATCAATTCTCGTGTAGCCATTATCGGCGACGCAGCCCATGCCATCGTGCCGTTCTTCGGTCAGGGAATGAATTCAGGCTTTGAAGACTGTACGATTCTCAGCTCGTTAATTGATGAATCTGCACCGACAAGTGAAGCAGACTGGCACTCCCTGATGGACGAATACACGCGGGTTAGAAAGCCCGCCGGAGATGCAATACTGGACCTCGCTCTCCACAACTATATCGTGATGCGCGACAAAACTGGAGACCCTGACTATCTGCTACAAAAACGAATAGAAGCGCGTATTGCAGCAGCCCATCCAGACCGTTGGAAACCTCTTTACACACTTGTCACGTTCAGCCACATCCCCTATGCGGACGCATGGTCTCGAGGTGAGATCCAACAAGCCGTAATGAATAAAATAATGGCTTCTACTGACATCTCACAAAACTGGGAGAACGATGAAATCGTTGCTCAAGCAATCGAATTTCTCGACTTGTTTGAATCTGGAACAGACACCATTGACCGCCCCGTATCCCTACTAAGCACGGATGTCTAAGCGGACTGTTTCTTTTGTAATAAGCTTCATTTTACTGTCGCTTAACACCATTTCTGCACAAACCTCATTCTTTACGCCCATCTTATCTGATTACAAATCTTCAGGGTGGACTTTGTCATTTGGAATCTCTGGTCTGGGTGGATCTCATTCTCAATTCGAAGATGAAATCCTTCTTGCAAACACATCATCTGCCTCCATTGACACTGTATATTCCGGCACATGGACTCCGGACGGAGGAATACACTTCACTGGAGGAATAGGTAAAATCTTTGTGGTCAAACGACCTCTTCTTGCTGACAGAATCAGTGTTGAGGTGACAGGCTCGAGACGTTCAATATCCGAGACGTTCCATGGACGCATTGCAGAATCCACATTGCAAACAGACTCAATAGGACTGCCTATTGACAGCTCGATCACTGGAGCGGGTCAATCGGTTAACTTGGGCATTCATTGTGCTGCGCTGCGGGCATTTACGCTTTCACAAGATGTGTTCTTAGAATTAGGTATGGGTGCGACTTTCCGATGTGATTTCGTCTCAGATTTTGAGTTTATTTCTTCAACCCCATTATACCTTTCCGAAGATTCTGGATTTGGTTATGAATCAGAAATATCACCCTATTCCGCCAGTTTCGAAATACTCGCAGGAGCTGGGATCATGATGTGGCGAGGGAGATATCTCCGCATTCAATTCGGCGCTGACATCCTGCAACTTGCACCCATCAATGCAACCTCCAAGCTCCCATGGTTGGTCGGAAACTACAGGCCATATAGAGTGATGTTGCATTGGGATTTGTTTGGTCTTAAGCCTCCAAAACCAGCTGGATCATGTGCCGCTCCTACCCATTCGGAAAAAGCAAAAGAACTGTTCGGGAAGGATATGAGGAGGGGGAGAAAAACAAAGAAGCGGAAGAACAAACGTGGGTAAACTGAATGCATGTTGTCGGATTTCTGAATTATCCCGCACAGAGTTCCACCAGGACTTTTGATGTGTCCGAAGGATGTAGAAAAGCGATGCGTTTGCCGTCTGCGCCATCCTTAGGACCAGCGATACAACGATATCCTTTGGCTTCCAATTCTGTAATTTCAGCGTCAAGATCATCGACTTGAAAAGCAAGGTGGTGCAATCCTTCTCCTCTCTTTGAAATATGACGCGCAATGGGTCCATCTTCAGAAGTCGATTGAAGAAGCTCGATTTTCGAATCACCGGCTTGAAAGAAAGAAGTAAGCACACTTTCTGAATCCACC
>JAQCID010000111.1 GCA_027618855.1 Bacteroidota bacterium
TTTTACGAATTATGCGAGATTCCATGAGTCTTGTTTGAGTTTGTGAAATTAATCAATACTCATCTGTCAAAAATGTACGAAGTTTGCAACTTATGAATCACTTTAAAAACGCGAAATTCAACCCCGAATCCCTTCAGATAGAAGAGGTTCCGTTTGCACTTAAAGACTACATCTTGTGGTTCTTACGCAAGGTAGGGTGGGTTTTAGTCGTGGGGACTGCTTCTATTTTGCTTTTCGATTACGCTTTTGACTCCCCAAAAGATAGAGCTATGGTGCGAGAAATATCGTTTCTGGAGCATCAAATTTCTGGGCTTGAGGTTGATTTTGATGAAGTTGTAGATGTTTTAAACGATTTGGAGGTGAGAGATGACGCGATTTATAGAACCGTTTTCGGAGCAGACCCTTATCCTGAGCATAGACGCAATCCAGGTGTGGGAGGTGCAGATCGTACGCGTGCTTTAAGAGGTTATGACCATACCGATGAGATGCGTAGTCTTCAGATTAAGATGTCTGAAGTTCAAAGGCGTTTGGTTGCCCAAAGCAGATCCTTTGACGAAGTGATGGAACTTGCGGCTACACATGAAGCTCGTCTGCAGTCAATTCCAGCGATTCAGCCCATTAGAAATGACGACCTTAAAATAATGGCCAGTGGATGGGGATACCGATTCCACCCTATTTATAAAGTCAGGAAATTCCATTATGGAATGGACTTCTCAGCTCCTACAGGGACTGAAATATTCGCAACGGGAGATGGTGAAGTCGTGAAGGTTACATTGTCATATACAGGGTATGGTAGACATGTGGTGATACGACATGGATTTGGCTATGAAACGCTTTATGCGCATATGAGTCGAGCAATTGTAAAAAAGGGGCAAATGGTAAAGCGTGGAGAAATCATCGGTCTGGTGGGGAATACGGGGACATCCGTTGCGCCACATGTACACTATGAAGTTAGTAAAGATGGAGAAAAAGTAAACCCTGCGCATTACTATTTTAACGATCTCACTGCCGAGCAGTACGAGATTATGCTTGAAAATGCTGAAGTGTCACATCAATCTTTTGACTAAGTGTGTAACAAATTATCTAGTATTTTAATTTAGGTTTGCGAGGTTGAGAATTAAGTGACTATCTTGCTGCTCCTCATGCCCTTAAACAAGCCCATCCAAAAGCAATACTTCAGCATATCTGAGGTCGCCGCCATGTTAGGTGTAAATGCGTCTCTTTTGAGGTTTTGGGAAAAGGAATTCAAGCAAATTATGCCCAAGACGAATGCCCGTGGCAAGCGTTCTTACAATTCAAATGACATTGAGGTCATTCGGTCTGTGTATGTTCTTGTGAAGGAGAAGGGTTTTACATTAGATGGAGCACGGAAAGCCCTTAAAGCAAGGAAGGGAATGGGTGCAGAGATTGCAAATGAAGCAAGAATTGCAGCCCAGATGAAGCAAACAGATGCTCGAACGAAAGGAACTGAAAAACCTGTTGTACAAGAAAAGAGTCGAAAAGAGGCTGTAACAATACTGAAGAAGATTCGTGCAGAACTCTTAACCCTCAGAGCTGAAATAAAGTCTTAGTTCGATCTTTCATTGCTCTATTTCAGCTTGTCGAGGTAGTTTTTCACATAATCCTCAATTCCGTCTTCCAATTTCGTGAATTCAGAGGTGTACCCCGTTTCTCTTAGTTTTGACAAATCAGCTTCCGTGAAATACTGATACGTGTCCCTGATGTCTTGAGGTGTATCGATGAAAACGATGTGTGGTTCTCTGCCCATCGCATAGAACGTGGCTTTGACCAAATCTAAGAAGGTTCGTCCTTTTCCTGATCCAAGGTTGTAAAGTCCACTTTTTACTGTCAATCGGTGATGCATCATGTACATACACACATCACAAACGTCATCCACATACACGAAGTCTCTGGTTTGATGCCCGTCTTGATAATCATCCCTATGTGATCGAAACAGTTTCATCTGTCCCGTTTCATTCACCTGCCTGTAGGTGTGTAGGACCACTGAAGCCATTCTGCTTTTGTGATTCTCGTTGGGACCAAACACATTAAAGAATTTCAATCCAGAATAAAAATATGGAGATCGACTTTGCTGCAATGCCCACTTGTCGAAATCATTCTTAGACGCACCATAAGGATTTAAGGGTTTGAGGTCTTCGACAATTTCATGAGCGTCAGAATAGCCTAATGCGCCATCTCCATAGGTTGCTGCAGAACTCGCGTAAATCAAGGCAATCCCAAATTCCACACACAGGTTCCAGATCTCTTTTGAGTAATTTAAGTTAAGCGCATTAAAGAGCTCAACGTCTTGTTCTGTGGTATCGGTCCGAGCCCCCAAATGGAAAATAAACTGAACTTGATTTTCGTTTTCTCTTAACCACTGAGGAAACTCGGTTCTCTCCACCTTTTGGCTGCATTTTATTTGATGATAGTTGGCGGTTTTATCGACACTAGAGAAGTCATCCACCAATACCAAATCATTGTAATTATCGAGGTTAAGCCTCCCTGCCAACCTGCTGCCGATAAATCCTGCTGCTCCTGTAACAATTATCATGGTCGTAAAGGTATATCTACACCACTTGTTCTGCTACCTTTGTTATTACCTATGTCAAAAAAAGTTATATATATCACACGTCGCTGTTGCTTTAATGCAGCTCATAAACTTTGGAATGAGGATTGGAGTAGCGAAAAGAATCACGAAGTTTTCGGGAAATGTGCAAACGAAAATTGGCACGGTCACAATTTCACTTTATTTGTTACTGTAAAAGGTGTGCCAGAGCCAGAAACGGGTTACTCGATGAATTTAAGTTTATTGAAATTGATCCTGAAGGAATACGTTGAAGATCCCATTGATCACAAGAATTTAAATTTGGATGTTCCATGGATGAAAGGCCAAATGACGACCATCGAGAATATCATTGTTGCCATTTGGGAGAGAATACAGCAGCCTATAAAAGACAGCGGATGTGAATTGCATTCGCTTAAGTTATGCGAGTCTGAGAACAATTATGCCGAATACTTTGGTGGAGAATAGACGATAAATCACGATGGCTTTATACAAACGAATAGACAGTTACGACGAGAAAGCAATTTCAAAACTTGCTGAGGCATATCGCTCTATCCTGGTTGGAATTGGGGAAGATGCGCAACGAGAAGGGCTCGTTAAAACGCCAGAAAGAGTATCTAAAGCTTTGGCTTTTATGACTTCTGGCATGGATACGAATCCTTCGGATATTTTAACTTCAGCCCTGTTTACGGAAGACAATGACGAAATGGTCATCGTTCGAGATATTGAAGTCTTCAGTCTTTGTGAACACCACATGTTGCCGTTCTTCGGCAAGGCCCATGTTGCATATATCCCTGATGGCAAGATTGTCGGTCTCAGTAAAATACCCAGAGTCGTTGATGCATTTGCACGGCGACTTCAAGTCCAGGAAAGACTGACGGAACAAATACGAGATTGCATTCAGGACACGCTTCATCCGAAGGGTGTCGCTGTCGTCATCGAAGCGCAACATCTTTGTATGCAAATGCGAGGAGTTGAAAAGCAAGGTTGTGTCACAACAACAAGTGCCTTTACGGGCGCGTTTCTAGATGACTCAAAGACGCGTTTGGAGTTGCTCAATTTGATTAACCGAAGTAAATAATTTACAACACACATGAATACAAATCAACCTCCCCGCATCTTTGATGATGCTCACGCAACTGCTGAAGGGTCACTTGCAAAGAATTTTGTAGCAAACGTATTTTCTTGGATGGTCGTAGGGCTCCTGATCACTGGTTTTGTTGCCAGTTACGCTGCCTCTTCTGGTCTGTATGCCCAATTGGTGGGATCAGGTGGTCTGATGATGTGGGTTATTTTGCTTTCTCCTTTTGCATTCATCATTGCGATGAATGCCGGTTTGCAAAAATTCAGTGCGACTACTTTGACCTTGCTTTTTCTCGCTTTTTCTGGTGTGATGGGTCTGTCATTAAGCTCTGTCTTTCTGGTGTATTCCATGGGTTCAATCACTCAGGTGTTTCTAATTACAGCAGGGACTTTTGCCGTAATGGCATTTGCAGGCTACACAACGAGTGTGGACTTAAGTAAGTTCGGAGCTCTTCTGTTTATGGCGCTGATTGGGATCATCATTGCCTCCGTCGTCAATTTCTTTATGCAAAGTTCGATGATGGATTTCATCATCAGTGTAGGTGGAGTTCTTGTTTTTACGGGCTTAACAGCGTATGATACCCAACGTATCAAACGCATAGGGGCAGGAGTGGAGTATGGGACTGCAGGAGCTACAAAGCTGGCGATCTTGGCTGCGGTATCTCTGTATCTAAACTTCGTCAATCTCTTTTTATTTCTGCTGCGTCTCTTAGGTGGACGCAATTAGATTGAGAAGTGTCTTATTGAATCATAATTCTTGACGTAGCCAGTCTCGCTTCATTGTTTTCTAAACTGATGACGTACGCACCTGCAGGGATCCCAGATGCCTGGAAGAACAGTTTGGTTTCGCCAGCGTAGAGCATGCCGTCATGAATCACTACAATGGTTCTTCCGAGCGCATCAATTAATGTCACTTTTACGTGTGCATCTTGTTTAAGATGAACAGGGATACATGTTAGGGCTGAAGCAGGGTTTGGGTATGGAGGCGCAAAAGCACCAATTTGAGATGCGCTGAAGTTGTCAATTCCAGATATTGTCCTTTCTCCAACATGAAATGTCCACCATCCGTCAGGAGCAGGCATAGGTCGTGAACCGGTTTTCCCGGATTCAGCATTCCCAGAGATATAATAGTAAACATTGGAGCCTTCTGCTGCGGCAGGGATCTCTGCGGTCCAATTCTCACCATCTCCGGTATCGCTCATAGAGACTTCTGTCCAAGGTCCATTGGGATTGTCGGAATAGAATAGAGTCG
>JAQCID010000112.1 GCA_027618855.1 Bacteroidota bacterium
GGTTTCCGGCGGTGATTATTGCACCTGACGATGCAGAAATTATTCAAGGAGGGGGAGAAGTGAGGCGCAAATGGTTAGATGGTGTGATCTCGCAATATGACAGATCTTATTTGGAAAAGCTGATTGATTACAACAAGGCGATACTCCAAAGAAATAATTTATTCAAATACTTTGCTGAAAATAGATTGTGGGATATTTCTATGATTGAGCCCTGGGATGTGCGTTTGGCACCGAATGCGATTGCCATTTCTGAGGCAAGGAAAAGTTTCATTGAAAAGTTCATCCCGGTATTTGATGAAGTATATAAAGAACTAAGTGGGGGGAATGAATCTGTAAGTCTTGCGTATTTAACGAAGGTAGATGGAGACGAATCTTCGTTCCTGGAACTCTTAAAAGAGACAAGAGATGATGACAGGATGTTGAGGAGAACAACGAGCGGCACCCACAAAGATGATTTGGCCTTTAAGATTGGAGACCACCCTTTGAAGAAATTTGGCAGTCAAGGCCAGCAAAAAACGTTTCTAGTTGCCCTGCGTCTTGCTCAGCTTTCTTTCCTCGAGCAAGCGACAGGGGTGAAGCCCATCCTGTTGTTAGATGATATTTTTGATAAAATTGATGAAAAACGTGTTCAAGCTTTGATGCGAAGAGTGACGGATGGGTCTTTGGGCCAAATCTTCATCACCGACACTCATCTGGGGCGTATTCCAGAAATGTTTAAATCTATTGGAGCGGATGTTCGTGTTTTTGAAGTAATTGACGGAGAAGTTAATACCTTGTCACAATGAGAATCCCGTCAAAACGCAAGAACAAAACTGAAACACTGAAGGAAGTGATAGACAAGGTTTTGCGGATTAACAGCATGCATTCTAAGCTCGACGAGGTGGAGGTGGTACTTGCCTGGAAAGAAGTGTTTGGAGAAGTGGTGAATAAAAAAACACGTCGACTGATGCTTCAAAGTGATGGGACGTTACTTGTAAGTCTTGACAGTGGTCCTCTCAAAGAGGAATTTAATCACGAAAAGGAAAAGGTTGTTAAAATGTTGAATGCTCACCTCAAGAAGGATGTCGTAAAAGGAGTGAGAATACGCTAAATTTGCACATGCAAAAATGGATCCTGCTTTTATTGTTGTCTGTGGGTATCGCGGCGTTTGTCACACGCCCTGATTATTTGCATACGGATTCAAATCCCTACCTCAGCCCCGCTTTTTTTTCTTCATATGGAGGACTCCCGGACACGTTAAATTCTCTTTTTACAGGGAGCGGAAAATGTGCAGGATGTCATTCCAAAGACCCCAATTTCTTTGCTTCCATTCCAGGTCAGGTATATCCGGCCATTCCGATGCCCGATGCTTGGGATGTAAATCCCACGGATATGTGGCGAAGTACGCTCATGGCGAATTCCGCCAAAGATCCTTTTTGGAGGGCAAAAGTTGCCCATGAGGTCGCAGTCAATCCAGGACATCAAGTAGAAATTGAAGATAAATGTACTTCTTGCCATGCTCCCCTTGGACATTTCGGGGCAAAACACGTTGGGATTGAGCACTACTCAATGGAAATGCTGTTGTCTGACTCTTTGGCCTTAGATGGCGTGAGCTGTGTGGCATGCCACCAACTTTCAAAAGACAGTTCAGGATTTTCTTTCAGTGGGCAATTGTACTTTGATTCAGCGGTCATATATGGTCCTTATGGAATCGGTAAAGATGAGCCGCTTTTGTACACCATTCCGATGGAGACCTACACCGGCTATTTGCCCATGCACGGTCAGCATATCGTGGAGTCTACCGTATGTGCCGACTGTCACACTCTGATCACACAAAGTGTTGATTTAGAGGGCAATTATACGGGTGACATGTACGTGGAGCAAGCAACATATCACGAGTGGTTAAATTCCGTGTTCTCTGGTGAGGGTGTTGACTTGCCTCAAGGGAGTGAAGGTTCAGAAGCGACTTGCCAATCTTGTCACATGCCGAGATTGGACGAACCCGTAATCATCTCTTCAGGATATGCTTTCCTGGAACCTAGGACACCTTATGGTCTTCATACCCTTGTAGGCGCAAATACAGCCATGCTAGAGATCATGCGAGACAATGTTGAAGGTCTGGGTTTAACAGCCACCGCCGCTCAATTTGACAGCACTCTTTCTAGGACTTTGGATCTGCTTCTAGGCAAATCGATAGATTTAGAGATCATTGAATCTGCTTTTTCTAGCGAAATTGAGATGCATCGCATCAAAGTTGAGTTGACAAACAAAGCAGGTCACAAATTCCCTTCCGGATATCCAGCACGTAGAGTGTTTGTGGAACTCATCGTGGATTTTGAAGGAGACACACTCTTTCACAGTGGAAAGCTGGATCCATCGGGGGCATATATCATCGGGTCAGATGCGTTGGGTCTGACAGATTATGAGCGTCACCACGATGTTATTTCTGATGAATCGCAAGTGCAAATCTATGAACTTGTTTCAGCGGATGTTTTTTCTACGCCCACAAATGTTCTTGAGCAAGCAGCGGTGACGGTGAAAGACAACCGTCTCGTGCCCTATGGATTCAGTATGAACCACCCAGTGTATGATACGACTCGGGTGGAAGGCGAGGTTCTTTCTGACCCCAACTTTAACTTCTCAGAAGGCGAGTACGGTTCGGGGTCTGATGTTATTTCATATGAATTGCCACTGGATGTGACCGTGGGAATTCCGTATACGTCAAGTGCAGTCGTTACGGTCAATGTGTACTACCAAAGTATGCCTCCGAGATGGGTCGAATCAATGTTTGATTACAACAGCTTGCAACCGGTGGCAGACTTCCAGGTTTTATTCGAAGAGCACGGTTCCGCTGCAGTTTTGGTGGCTTCGGCCACGGATTATTTGGCTGGAAACACGTCCGTTTCGGATGTTCCTTTTGAAGATGTATCGGTTTCAATTGGGCCAAACCCTTCCAGTGACGGTGTGACCATTTTATCTTGGTCTGGGATGCCAGATGCGAAGGCAGGATACGAAGTGTTTGACGCGAGAGGCAACCTGGTCAAGCTCGGTTCGCTCGAGGGGATCTCAGGAAAGAAAACGCTACAACTTCCAATTGCAAAAGGGACCTACATCATTCACGTCAATTACAATGGCGGAACGAAGTCATTAAGAGCAGTCAGGCTTTAGAGAAAGTCGTTTGCAAGGTTTGCAAGATCGGAACGCTCTCCTTTCTCTAGTGTAATATGACAGTACAAATCTTTGCCTTTGAGACGGTCAATGACGTAGGTCAGACCATTTGATTGTTCGTCCAAGTATGGAGTGTCGATCTGTCTGACGTCACCCGTTAAAATAATCTTCGTGTTCTCTCCAGCGCGCGTGATGATGGTCTTGACTTCGTGCGGTGTTAAGTTTTGGGCTTCATCTACGATAAACACCACATTTGAAAGTGAGCGTCCACGAATATATGCCAGAGGGCAAATCTGAATTTTCCCTTGTTCTCGCATTTCATCGATTGCTCGATATTTACGCTCATTCACTCCGAACTGATTCTGGATGTAGTTGAGGTTGTCCCACAGAGGTTGCATGTATGGATTGACCTTCTCCTCTGCATTTCCAGGTAAAAATCCGAGATCTTTGTTTGAAAGCGCGACGATCGGGCGTGCCAGGATGATTTGGTCAAACTGATTGCGCTGCTCAAGAGCGCCTGCCAGAGCGAGCAATGTCTTTCCTGTACCAGCATCCCCACAAATTGTCACAAGGTTAATGTCTGGGTTTTGAATCGCATGAAGTGCAAACGCTTGCTCTGCATTTCGAGGCTTCACTCCATATGCATATCCCTTGTCGACGCGTTCAATCATTTTCTTTGACTCGTTAAAGTACCCAAGGGCACTGGACGAGCAGTTCTTCATAATGTAGAAGTGATTGTTTGCTCTGGCGTCTCCCAAAGCTGAAAGTTTCTTTGTGGAACCAGAAACATACATTTTCCGAATCACACTTGCTTCGAGGTCATCGATTGTGGTTTTCCCAGAGTACGCAAATTTCATGTCCTTGACTTTCCCCGTCAAATAATCTTCTGCGGGCAGATTGAGGGCTTTTGCTTTCAGTCGGAGATTGATGTCTTTTGAAACGAGAACGACTGTCGCATTTTTCTCAATCAATTGTAGATTCAGTGCGGCATCAAGAATTCGGTGATCGTTCGTTTTTTTGCCAAACACTTTATCTGCCTCACTCGGGTTTGAGGAGTCACCTAAAATGATCTTCATCTCACCACCTCTTCCGTTTTCGAGCGGAATCCATTCTATCAGTGTAAAATCTTTACTTAATCTGTCAATGATCCTTATCGACTCACGCGCTTCATAATGTTTGGTCTCATTGCCGACTTTGAAATTGTCAAGTTCTTCCAGTACGGTAATAGGTATGGCGATTCGGTTTTCCTCGAAATTGACAATTGCGCTGTGGTCATATAGCAATACGCAGGTATCTAAAACATAAATCTTCGTCTTCACCTTGGAATTTTTCTTCACAGAAATCTTCTGAATCGGTGCTGTTGTAGGTGCTTGCGTTACTGCGGCCATGAAGCGTAATTTTGAGGTGTTATTCCTCACAAAAGTTACTCATGAATTCAAGTATTTTTTGTATCCTCCCCATGTCAGTTCTTCACACTGGACATAATGATAACCTTTTGACCTCAGTATTTAAAGGTGTTTCAAGCCTTAATCCGACAAAGATTATTCTTCGGGAGACCAAATCCCGTCTGCTTCCTCTTCATCCTCTCTTTTCCCGGGGTTCTTAAATACGTCGACCAAACCCTCTGGAACTTCAACTTTGAGGGTCTCCTTCTCTCTGTCAACCTCGATCTTAAAATTGTCAGGTAGGGGCAAGATTAAATCGACCCCCTCTTGCTCGACTTCAAGCATGGGATATGGACCGTGATCCA
>JAQCID010000113.1 GCA_027618855.1 Bacteroidota bacterium
GAACGGAGATTATCAACAGAGTTGGCAGCCCAAAGCGATGGAGGCTGACACCCTCAACACGGCGCGAGAAATGGCAGGCAAGGTGACTAAGTCGCTTGGAGGGAGCGGGATTTGGGGTGTCGAGTTTTTTATAGGGAAGGAAGGGGTTTATTTTTCCGAGTTGTCTCCCCGTCCCCACGACACTGGAATGGTAACGTTAGGAGGGACACAGAATTATTCGGAGTTTGAACTACATGCAAGAGCGATTGTCGGGATCCCCGTGAAGGAAGTCGTTCAAATTAGAAATGGTGCGTCCTCAGTGATATTGGCAGAAGATGAAGGGAGTGCGTTCCCTGAATTTCTTGGAGTCGAGAAGGCTGCCAGAGTGGAGGGTGCAGATTTCATCTTATTTGGCAAACCTTCCACAAGACCAAACAGGAGAATGGGCGTTGCGATTGCATTTGGAGAAGAAAATATTGAAGATTTGGTACAGAAAGCGAAAGATGTGGCAGAGATGATAAAAGTGAAGTCATGCGATTAATAGATACACACACACATTTGTATCAACCTAAGTTTGATTCAGATCGAGAAGAAGCCGTCGAAAGATGTTTTGCAGAAGGAGTAGATACGTTGTTGCTTCCCAATATAGATTTAGAAAGTGTCCCCAGAGTGTTAAGCATGATGGAGAAATGGCCGGATGCTTGTTTCGGAATGATGGGGCTCCATCCGTGTCATGTAGGGGAGGGATGGGAAGTGGAGTTAGAAGGAATACGCAAAGCCTTGGACGCCCCTCCAAAAGGTAAAAAGTTCATTGCTGTGGGAGAAATAGGAATAGATTTATATTGGGAAACCCAGCATATTGAGGCCCAACGTGAGGCGTTTAGGATACAGGTAGGCTGGGCAAAAGAGCGGGGGATTCCAATTGTTATTCATGTACGGAATGCTTGGGATGCGCTTTTTGAAGAAATGGACAAATTGAATGACGATTCGTTAACGGGCGTTTTTCATTGTTTTACGGGAGGCAAAAAGGAAGCTGAGAAAGCCATTGAGTATGGTGGATTTATGCTTGGGATAGGTGGGGTGAGTACGTATAAAAACGGAGGGCTTGATTTGGTGTTGCCTGAGGTGTCACTTGAACATTTGGTCCTGGAAACAGACAGCCCCTATTTGTCGCCTGTACCCCATCGGGGAAAAAGGAATGAGAGTTCATATGTTGTTCATGTGGCACGTAGAGTGGCAGAAATAAAAGGGCTAAGCATAGAAGAAGTTGCAAGTGTGACGACGGGGAATGCAGAAAAGATGTTTCATCTTGTCAGTGAGATCAAATAACATGAGCGCAGAAAGAAAAATACTAATTATTTATACGGGAGGCACCATCGGCAGTGTTCATGACCCTATGAATGGGTCTCTTGTGCCGATTGACTTCAGTCAGATTACGAGCCATGTTCCTGAGCTGAATAGAGCTGGAATCAATATCGATGCAGTGAGTTTCAGCCCTCCTATAGACAGCTCGAATGTCAATCCATCTCATTGGATGAATATTGCCAATGTGGTGTATAAACACCATGACAAATATGATGGATTTGTCGTGTTACATGGCACAGATACAATCGCATATACTGCTTCAGCTTTGAGTTTTATGTTGGAAGGGCTTCGGAAGCCCGTCATATTGACAGGAAGCCAACTTCCAATAGGTATGCCTCGGACGGATGGCAGAGAGAATTTGCTAAGTGCCGTGATGCTAGCGGCGCATCCCAATCCGAAGAATCCAGATTCTGATCGCGTTGAATGGGGAGAGTCAACAATACAAGAGGTCGCAGTATATTTTGGAAACCAACTTTTCCGAGGAAACAGAACGCACAAAGAAAGTGCCGAGAGCTTGCATGCGATTGTAAGTCCAAATTACCCCTCACTTGTGACGGCTGGAGTGGGATTTAATGTTCGGAAACACAATCTTTATCGGGCGCCAGAAGGTGAATTAATACGACATGATCAATTTGAGTCAAAAGTGGCTTGGCTCCCACTTTTCCCAGGGATGTCGCTTGAGGTCTTAGAGAGGGTGTTGTATTGGGATGAACTAAGAGGCGTCGTGTTGGGAACGTATGGCAGTGGCAATGCTCCAAACAACAATAAATTCAAGTCTTTATTAAAGCATGCGCAAAGCCGAGGTGTCACGATTGTCAATATTACCCAGTGTGGACACGGAGGTGTAAAACAAGAAATGTATGCGACAAGTCTGATGTTGGCTGATTGTGGTGTTATTTCTGGCGGCGATATGACCACTGAAGCTGCGCTGATAAAATTAATGATGTTGTTGGGAGAAACGGAAGACAATCAGGCGATTAGAAAAGGGATTTTAAAGGATTTAAGAGGTGAAAGAACAGTTTAGGATGGAATCGGTAAAATTATATGCGTTCAAATGTGGTTAAAACATAATTGTGCAGTAATTTGCGCAGCCTCCTGAGATATTTCTTAGGAGAAAGGTCCTAACGAGGATTGGAGGGATGGCCGAGTGGTTTATGGCGCACGCTTGGAAAGCGTGTTTACGGAAACGTATCCAGGGTTCGAATCCCTGTCTCTCCGCGATTTTGTTAGATAATCATGAAATACATTCAACAAGAATATAGACTATGAAGAATTTGTTATCACTTCTCGCAATTGCGGGAGTAATGTTTGCAGCTACACCAGCTGCGGTTTTTGCACTACAGGATCAAACGGACTCTACTGAGATCGTATCCACAGAAGTAGTCTCTATGGAAGGAGATAGCGCATCTTCGGACACAGTGGTCGCTGAGGTCGCTGAACCAGCTTCTATAGATGTCGCTGAATCGGCTGCTGATATTGATGAAACGCGTGAAGTGTTAAGCTTTCACCAAACAGTAAAGAGATACTTTATTGAGGGTGGTGCTGCCTTTATGTCATCGGTATTAATTTGTTTGATTCTCGGACTTGCTCTGAGCATTGAGCGGATCATATACTTGAATATGGCGACAACAAACACGAAAAAATTAGTGAATGAGATAGACGAAAGTCTCGAGAAAGGAGGTGTTGAAGCTGCGAAGGAAATATGTAGAAATACGCCTGGACCTGTTGCAACCATATTCAGACAAGGACTCGACAGGTCTTCAGGAAGCTATGAAGAGGTCGCGAAGGCCATTGAGGATTATGGGTCTGTAGAAATGTCTAAATTAGAGCGTGGATTAAGCTGGATCTCACTCTTTATCGCTCTTGCGCCTATGTTAGGCTTCATGGGTACTGTAATAGGGATGATTTCTGCGTTCGACGATATCGCGGAAGCAAATACGATCAACGCTTCTATTGTAGCTGGAGGTATTAAAATCGCTTTGATTACAACAGTTTCCGGTCTAATCGTTGCGATTATACTTCAAGTATTTTACAACTACATTCTTTCTAAAATTGATGGAATTGTTCTTGATATGGAAGAGGCAAGTATGGATTTAGTGGATCTTCTATACAAGCGTAAGCTACAAGGAAAATAAAAAGGATTATGGAAGAGAATAAAATCAATTTCATCCTTTCAACCCTTAGGATTGCAATCATTGTACTCGGCGTTATTCTTATGGGAATAATTGTGAGTAGCAGTGTTGCCGATGAATCCTATGTTGAGGGAGAAGCAAACTATGGAGGATTCCTTGATTGGATGTTCTATATTATTTATACAGTGGGTATCGCAACAGCTGTTGCGGCATTGGGATTTGGGATTTACACCTTTGTAATGAAATTGGTCAATGACTTTAAATCTCAGATAGGCACACTAACGGGGATGTCCGTCTTCTTGTTAATCGGTTTGTTAAGCTATTTTGCGTTCGCTGATGGGACTGTGATGAGTGCATATGAATCTAGTGGAATCTCTGTTACGGAGTCGGAGAGTGTATTTGCTGGTGGCAGTATGATCTACGTTTACTTGCTGGGTATAGTCGCTGTGGCTTCTATTGTTTGGGCTGAAGTAAGCAGTATATTTAAGTAGAAACATCAATGGCACGTCGAGAATTACAAGAAATAAACGCAGGCTCTATGGCCGATATCGCGTTCTTGCTACTCATTTTCTGGCTAGTAACAACGACGATTGAGTCCGACATGGGGATTAAACGCCAGTTGCCTCCACCTGTTCCGCCAGATATCGATGTCCCCCAAGCAAAGGAACAAAACGTCTTTAACGTAAAAGTTAACTTCTTAGATCTGTTACTTGTAGAGGGTCAGCCTTTGGATATTCAAGAACTTAAGAATAAAACGAAGAGTTTCCTTATTGCTACTGGTGACGGGGTGATTTCTCACCAAATAGGCAATGAAGAAATAGGCAAGAACCGTGATGTCATTTTAATTACGGGTGCAAATGGAAAAACAAATGCTGCTTTTCCTGAAAGGGAGTGGGTTCGAAAAGCTGATGTTCGATTAAAAATTGCTGAATATGAGCAAATTGTAATCATTTCTGAAGAGAAAAACAAAGATGCTTTCAGACAAGTTCTTATGAACTGGCAAGAAAAACTCACAACGATTAACCTTCTCGGAGGTGATTACAAACAGCTTCCGGCATCTGCACTTATTTCTATGCAGAACGACAACAACACGACCTACAATACATATCTACAGGTACAGAATGAATTACAGTCAGCGGTGAATGAGCTGAGAGATGAATTGGCTTTGTCAAAGTTTGGTGTCAGTTATCGTGCGTTAGAAGAAGTTTATGAAAAAAACAAGCAAGACAAGAGTACGCTTGAGAAAATTACTGCTGTGAGAGCCTTATATCCACAGCGTATTTCTGAAGCTGAACCACGCGATGCAGGAGCAACATATTACTAATCATGAGTAAGTTTAAGAAAGGAGGTAAGCGCCCTACTGGAGCGATTTCAACAGCATCATTGCCGGATATTGTTTTCATGCTCTTGTTTTTCTTC
>JAQCID010000114.1 GCA_027618855.1 Bacteroidota bacterium
GAAAATCAGAATGTTTAAGGATGGAACTCTGAATGAGGATAGCTTTCGAAGCTTAAGACTGGCTAGAGGAGTTTATGGACAAAGACAGCAAGGGGTTCAGATGATCCGGATTAAAATTCCATTTGGCAAAATCACCCCAAAGCAACTTATAAGAATTTCAAAAGTTGCAGATAAATATTCAACTGGAAATCTACATGTGTGACAACATCGACTTCATCGTTGAGCAAAGCATGATCTAACGTTTTCGTGAAAACGCCCTTTCCCAGAAAGCTGGGCAAAGGTTTTTCATGTAATTCATCCCCCTCAGATGACCTTAAAATTAATTCAGCTGAGTGACCTAGGGCTTCCAGTGCAAGAACTACATCCTTTGCCTGAACAATAGCTAAAGCACTTTTTCGAGTCCCTATTCTAAGATGCATTACTGTCTAAACTATACATCTTTCGAAAAGCCGCAACGACTCCCTCATTATGTTCATACTCACTCTTCAAATATTGAATATTCTTACTTTGTATTCTCTTTAAAATGCAGTCTATTAATGGGTTTATCTTTTCTAATTCCGCTTCTGTATATTGACCTTGGTATTTAATTATTTCTTTCTGTTTATCTGCTTCAAAAGCCAGTTCAAGGTCTTTTATTGTAGTCCCTAACTCTCTCATTTTTATCCACAATAAAAATTCATTCTTGTACTTTTCAATGATTTGTTTTACCTGAGGAATATCAGCCATTCTAATCTCTAAGGTCACATCTGTCACATCCTTTAGACTCTCAATATCTGTGAGGATGATTTGTTTCAAAGTACGGACGTTGGGATTGATGTTTCTGGGTAGAGACAAATCAATCAACAGCTTCTCTCCCAATCCGACATCCGATTTGTCAATAGTATATGAAGCGCTGCTTGTCGTGACAATGACGATGTCTGCGTCGTGTATATTTTGTTTTAAATCACAAAAATCAGCTACAATAACATGATGTTTCTCGGCCAATAAAGAAGCCTTTTCTTTTGTCTTATTGATAATTGTGACCTGGGAGAAGTTATGTTTAACAATGTTTTCCAGTGTCCGCTTTCCTAATTCACCAGCACCAAATAACAGGATTTTCTTATCCGATATATCCTTGTACTTATCGTTCACAAAAGAAACGACTGCATGAGCAATTGAAGCAGGTCCATTGCTAATATTTGTTGTTGTTTGGACTTCTTTATATGCTCTAAAGACGTATTGCAACCATCGATCTGTTCTACTATCTATGGCTTGTAAACTCTTGGAAATCTCCACTGAGCGTTTTACTTGAGAAAATATTTGTAAATCACCCAGGATTTGTGAATCAAGCCCAGCACTAATGACAAATAAGTTATCAATTGCGGATTCTCCATTTTCTGCAAACCCGAATTTCATGAACAGTTCTTTCGAACCTAGAGAAAATTTAACGAGCAACTCGACAAGTTGTTCTTTGGACAATTCATTCGAAAAAAGTTAAGTTCTGTTGCAGGTAGAGATCACAATGATACTTTTTACAGCATATTTAGATTTTGCATAAGAAATCAAATCCTTGATTTGCTCATCCGAGATATGAAACTTCTCTAAGACCTCCAAAGGTGCTAAGCTGTGTTTTAAACCTATCGTAACAAATGAGTTAATCATAATTGTAAAGCTACAAATAGTTATGAAACGCCGGTTTTATTCTTTTTCATATATGCAATGAAACTCACAATTGCGGCTGCAGCCACTGCATAGTACACCCAACTTGGAATAGGGACAGGGTCTCCAGCTGCGTAGGAGTGCAGTCCACTTAGGTAGTAATTCACGCCGAAATAGGTCATGATCACGGACGAAAGACCGAAAAGGGTTGCGAAATTGTATGCGAAAACAGACTTGAGTCCCGGAATGAGTCTCATGTGCAATATGAAGGCGTACACCAGTATGGAAACAAGTGCCCAGGTTTCCTTTGCATCCCATCCCCAATACCTCCCCCAAGATTCGTTCGCCCAAACACCCCCCAAATACGTTCCCACACTAAGCAGCACAATGCCACCTGTCAAGGTCATTTCGCTGATGTACGTCATTTCCTTGATGATCTTGACAATCGTGGATTTGTTTTTCTCGCTAAGAAGTACATATAACAACAAATTAATAAACCCTATAATGGCGCCAAGCATCAGAAAACCATACGATCCTGCGATAAGCGAAACATGAATTGTAAGCCAATAAGATTTAAGAACTGGAACGAGTGGGGTAATCTCAGGGTCGAGATAACTCAACATCGCAATGAGAAGGATGGCGCCTCCTAGAACCATCGTCGCTGCCATCGCTCCAAGCGATTTGCGGGTAAAAATCAACCCCGCAAGCACAGAAGTCCAAGCAATATAAATCATCGATTCATAGCCATTGCTCCACGGTGCGCGTCCAGTAATATACCATCTTGCTCCCAAACCAGCTGTATGGAAGACGAATCCAACAATAACGAGGGCTACCAAAGCTGCCCTGAATTTCTTGGCCTTGCCTTCGGGGGAAAATACAGAGTAGAAAAGAAGGCCTAGAAACAACATGCCAAGCATGAAATAATAAAGAGCAAGTCGATTAAAAACGTTCGAGTTATTTAGAGCGATCTCCGTCGCGATTCTCGAGCTCGAGGGCATAACTGCGGCTCCGTGAACGGTTTGGTATTGCTTAAGCTCTAACACAATTTGATTGCAGAGCTGGTAAATTTCAGCGCCTGTGGTGGCTTCTCCACTTTCAACGGACTGCATCGCATCGTAAAGCGCTCTGCGATATGTACTGAAGAAAGCCTGGGCAATAGGCGAAGTGAGCTCTTCTGAAGCTTGTCTGCTTGACCTCTCTCCCACCCAAGTATTGTTCTCATCTCCTTCGATGGGAATCACCTTGAAAAAGGATCCCGCAAAAATCATCCCCACGATATTTACCCGCTCATCAACCTTCAGAAGTTGCTTTTCATACATTCCTCTTTCCGCTGGGTTTTTACTTGTAGCATCACGAATTTCTCCACTTAACTTGTAGGAACCATCCTCGAAGAAGAAATCCTTGTAGCTGGCCAGGTTCCCTGGAGACACACCGACAGCATCCGCAATCACAGCGTTTTTACCATACCCTATCATGGGTGCGGAATACCAACTCTGAGCATCAGCATACATTGACAACACGGTCGTACTTGCAGATACACCATTGTACTTGGTCTTGCCAGTGACCTTGCGCATGAGTTCATTCGAAAGCGTCTGCATGGGCTTCATGCGACCCTTAAAATCCTGAACGATCACCGTATTAAATAACGCGGCATGGTCATCGTCTACAAAATACAATTCAGGGAGAACTGGTTTGATAGACTCCTGTGCGATCGCCGGTTGTGACAGAACACTTGAAAGACATATCAAAGCCAGGAATACAAATCTCTTGTCCTGAAGTGTTTTTAATTTTTGGGAAAGGATATAAAATCTCGTCTTTTTGCTAAAGAAAACAAGAACAAGCCCCAAAGTGAAAAAGGCATAACTGAAATAGGTAATCATGGTTCCCCAGTAATCGTGATTCACACTTAGGTAGGTCCCGAGTTCATCCTCATCGAAAGAAGATTGGAAGAAACGAAAACCGTCATGATCCAATACATGATTCATAAAGATCCTGTGATCTTCTCGAATTTGAGTTCTATCGTCAATCAAAGTGACTTCACTGGCATAAGACGCAGGGCTTTGCGTTCCTGGGTATCTGTCCATAATGAACTCATTCAAATAAATACTGAAAGGAAGTTGGATTCTTTTTGATCCAAAACTGGCAGAAAATTCCAACCCTTCTACTTGAAACACTTCTGCATGCCCCTCTCCACCATTGCGTCCGAAGATGTAACGTTCGAACGCTACATCATCAATTGTGACTTTCAAGGAAATACCGATGGTTGAACTGTAATCAAGCTTCCGCCCCGTGCTGGTCAACTTGAGTTCACCAGATGGAAGGAAATCTCCAAAAACAAAGCCTTTGTCGCCCGTATCATATAAAGATCTCAGCTTGAGAGGATGAACTTGATTTGCGGGGAGCGCCGACTGGGTTTGGCTAATCATGACCATCTCAGACAAATCCGAACGAGACTTCATCAACAAATCTCCGTCTGAAAAATAAATATTTATATCTGTCGGTGCCTCAGAGAAATCTACCTTAGATGAATCCGCTAAGGATTGGCTGAAATCGAAATTGAGGCCAAAAAGCGTCCTTCTCTCTCCCTCTCCGATGTAAAACTCTTGCCTGGAACCACTTCCACCGTATACAATCTTAACAATAGGCTGACCAGAAGAAGACTGCGCAAGGATGTTCGCTGGGTTTGGTAAAATATCTTTCACCTCCACTTTCACCGAACGACCAGCCACATTGTACTTCTCATTGAAGGCGTTGCTTCCAATTGAAGAAAAGAGAACCGGCTCACTAAATTCATAGTTATTCCCATTGGAAGAAGCCTGGAAATTCAAATATGAGTCACGAGAAAGGATGGTATTTGACGACTCTCCCTCTCGGATGTGCATCGTCCCTTCGTACCCGAAATACCTCGTCACGCCAGCACCTACAAGAATCATCACCATTGACAAATGAAAGATAACCAGCGCCCATCTCTTTTGTGGAATCATTTTATATTTCACCACATTGACAACGAGCGTGATGGAGAACAGTAGCAACAAGACTTCAAACCATCGCGCTTGAAATACGAGTTTCATGGCCGAGCTGGTCCCGAAATCGTTCTCTATAAACGTTGCTACTCCTATTGAAACAGCAAATACCAGAATGTAAATTCCAGCAAAAGAGGTTGAAAAAAATCGTTTCACTTTCGTTTATTTAATTGTAACCGCATCCTCCATAAGTAACTCATACTTGTATCCCGCACCGA
>JAQCID010000115.1 GCA_027618855.1 Bacteroidota bacterium
AAAGGATGGTACGGATCTTCAGTTAGAATAAAATGGGAAAAAGAATTGGGTCTTGCAATCGAGCTAGAAAGCAATTCTTCGATGGAAATTTTAGAATTCCATCTATATACAGACAAGGGAGAAGAGCTCGTCGTAGCTTAATGGTTTAACGCTCCGGTGTGGCTATGTCTTTTGGATAACAAAGGAAGGATTTTACAACTGGGCGTGTCAGGTGTGTCAGTGAGAGATAATCGTTCGCTTCTGCAAAATCTAAAACAGATCCATCCTTGTATTTGATCAGGATACCATTCGGGGTATACGCTTGGTTTTGTATTGTGTCATTGGATACAAAGTAAGATGCCTCATCTGTCGTTAATCCCCATGCATCTGAAATCGTTTTGATGCGTTCATTTACTTCACGATCTGTAAAGGGTTGAGATCTGAGCTCTATTCGGAACAGTTTCCTGTCGAGTAGTCGAGCGCTTAATGTGGACAGAACTTTGTCGTCGTGATAACGCCACGACTTCATTGCACAATAAATATCGGAATCGTCGAGGTCACAAAAACAATCGAGGACTTTTGGGTCTGAAATAAAAGATTGTATGTCGTAATCGTTTTGTAAAAAACAAGCCAGTGACGGAGAGGCAAATAATTCCACCTTGTTTTTAGTGAGGTACTTGGCTCTGCGCAGAATTAAAGTGAGCATATGTTCAGCACTGATCACCGTTCTATGTAAATACACTTGCCAATACATTAAGCGGCGAGCAACGATGAATTTCTCGATGCTATGTATGCCTTTTTCTTCAACAACTAACTTGTCGTTCACTACCGAAAGCATCTTGATGATCCGCTCTGAACCAACCTTCCCTTCCGTTACGCCAGAGTAGAAACTGTCTCGCGACAAATAATCAAGTCGGTCCATGTCAAGCTGAGAGGATACGAGTTGATGAAGGAATTTTTTCTTGTATTCGTTTTTGAAAATCTTGATTGCCAAATCAAGCTTTCCATGAAAGTCAATGTTCAGGCGATCCATAATGATTGAGCTGATATCTTCGTGCTGTACTTCATTCACAATGCTGTGCTCTAAGGCGTGACTGAAAGGTCCATGACCTACATCGTGAAGTAAGATCGCAAAACAAACAGCCTCGTCCTCTTGAGGCGTTATTTCTACCCCCTTTGACCGAAGGCTATCCATCGCTTCCTGCATGAGGAACATACTTCCCACTGCATGATGAAACCTGTTATGAACAGCTCCAGGATAGACCAAATGACTGAGTCCCAATTGACTTATTCGCCTCAAACGTTGCACAAATGGATGGTCTAATATATCCAACGTAAATGCATGACGAAGGGTAACGAAACCGTAAATGGGGTCGTTTAGGATTTTATGACGATTTGTCTTAGACATTATTGTTGACATGAATCTAGTATACGAAACGCAAATTACAAACGTTGATGTTTCTTTGCGCAAGATACTTAAGCACATGACGAGACAACCACATATACTTTGGGCCGATGATGAAATCGATATGCTCAAGCCTCACATCATCTTTTTGGAAGCAAAAGGATACTCTGTAACTCCAGTAAATAGTGGTATAGAGGCACTTGATATCGTGGGTGAGGAGTTGTTTGATTTGGTCTTCCTCGATGAGAATATGCCAGGGATTAATGGGATAGAAACGCTTCAAAGGATCAAGAAAATGAGGCCTCACCTGCCGGTTATCATGATTACAAAGAGTGAGGAGGAGCATATTATGGAGGAAGCGATAGGATCTAAGATTAGTGATTATTTGATTAAACCGGTGAATCCCAATCAAATTTTACTTGCTGTAAAGAAATGTCTTGACGGCAAAAGGTTGTTAAGTGAAAAGGTGATGACTGACTATCAGCGTGAATTCCGTGAGCTCGGAATGAAAATGATGGATCGGATGGAGGCTGATGATTGGTACGAGGTTTACGGCAGACTTACACATTGGACGCTGGAGCTTGAGAAGTCAGATGATGACAGTATGCAAGAGGTCTTAAGCATGCAGTTTGAGGATGCGAATAGGCAATTTGGCAAATTCGTAGAGAGTCATTATGAAAGCTGGGTACAGCAAGGAGACGGAAGTGGTCAGGGAGATGTTCCTTTGCTGTCACATCGGGTGCTTTCACATTATTTACCTGAAGCGATTAAGACAGCCGGAGGAAGACAGGTGTTTTTGGTGGTGATAGATAATTTGAGATTGGATCAGTGGCGTACCATTGAACCGATGTTAAAGAATATATTTTCGATCGTGCGAGACGACAAATACATGAGTATTCTGCCTACAGCAACCCAATATGCTAGGAATGCACTATTTGCGGGAATGATGCCTGCAGATATTCAGCGTTTGCATCCGAATTATTGGATCACAGAAGAAGATGAAGGTTCGAAAAACAAGTACGAGGCAGAATTGCTCAAGTCGTTGTTAGATAGACTAGGCATTGAAGGCAAAACGAGCTATCACAAGGTTACAAACCTGGCAGCGGGAAGAAAACTCGCCGACCAATTCCACGAAACGAAGGGGGAGACTTTGACTACTTTGGTTTATAATTTTGTGGATATGCTAAGTCACGCGAGAACAGATATGGATGTGATCAAGGAACTTGCAGATGATGAAGCAGCCTACAGATCATTGACGTTAACATGGTTTGAGCATAGCGCTTTGAAAGAACTTTTAGATAAAATGGCCGCGGCCAACGGAAGAGTCATTGTCACAACTGATCATGGAACTGTCAAGGTGAACAATGACATCAAGGTCCGAGGTGACAGAAGTACGAATAGCAACCTTAGGTATAAAGTAGGTAAAAACCTGGGGTACGAGAAAAAGGAGGTTTTTGCCGCCTTGGATCCAAAGAAGTTTGGCCTCCCTAAAAACCATGTAAGTACAGGATATGTATTTGCGCGCGAGAGAGACTTTTTTGTGTATCCAAACAATTATCATCAGTTTGTAAAATATTTTAAGGATACATTTCAGCATGGTGGTGTGAGTTTAGAGGAGGTCATTGTCCCTTTTGCGATTTTAGATGCCAAGTAAATAAAATGAAAGAAGGAGCAAGCTTAGAAATCATATTCGAGATTGAGGCGTATGCGTTAAAAGACTTGGATGATGTCGCAACTCAGCTTTTAATGAAGTTGCCCGACAATGGAATAGTTGCACTCCACGGTCCGATGGGAGTCGGGAAAACCACCCTGGTGAAAACATTATGTAGAATGCTAGGTGTGGTGGATGAAGTCTCAAGTCCGACCTACGGGTTGGTGAACGTATATGAAATACCAGGGAAAAATAAGGCTTCCAGCAGAACGATCCATCACATTGACTTGTATCGATTGAAAGATGAAGAAGAGGCTCAGGAAGCTGGGGTTTTCGATGTTTTTGAGCAGCAAGGCCTATCGTTTGTGGAGTGGCCAGAACGAATATCCCGTTCCTTGCCTGATCATGTTTGGTTGATGAAAATTGATGAATCGATGTCTGAAACCTCAGATGAGACCTCTGACGCCAAAAGAAGACTAACTTTGTTACGTCAAATATGTAGTTAGGCGCAAAGAAATCGTTAATTTCACCAAGATATGGATAAAGAACGAAAAGCCATTAAAGCATTAGCTCAAGAAGCGGCCCTATTGCCTCAGGAGGAACTACTTCAGGTAAAGGCGGGTCAGGAAAACCTTACAATTGGAATTCCAAAAGAAACAAGCCTTCAAGAAAAGAGAGTGGCATTGGTGCCTGAGGCAGTAGCGTTACTCGTGGCACATGGTCATGAAGTATTGGTTGAATCAGAAGCGGGAATGTTGTCACACTTTACGGACATCGACTACAGTGAGTCTGGGGCTAGAATTATTTATGATAGAAAGAAGGTGTTTCAGGCTGCTTTGGTCTTAAAGGTTGAGCCACCCTCTGTTGAGGAAGTTGAGATGATGTCTCGGGGAGCAACGCTAATCAGTGCGCTTCAACTTCGCTTACAGAGTGAAAATCTTCTGGAAGAGTTAAGTAAAAAGAAGATTACAGCGATTGCTTGGGATTATTTAAAGAATAAAAACGGACTGTTCCCTCTGGTACGTGCGATGGGTGAAATCGCTGGCAATGTGTCAATTCTCATTGCTGGTGCGTTGCTTTCAGGTGAGAAGAGCAGGGCGACTCTGCTGGGAGGAATTAGTGGAGTGAGGCCATGCGAAGTCGTCATATTGGGAGCAGGTACTGTGGGGGAGTTTGCTGCAAGAGCCGCGATGGGTTTGGGTGCACATGTGAAGATTTTTGATGACAGACAACATCGGTTGGTTCGTGTTCAACAGAGTTTGGGGGCCAGGGTTTGGACTTCCACGATACAGCCTTCAGTGTTAAATCAAGCGTTAAAAACAGCAGATGTTGCGATCGGTGCATTGAGCGGGGAGAGCCAAAGAACTCCTGTAGTTGTGAGCGAGCCCATGGTAAGCTCGATGAAAGAAGGCGCTGTCATTATCGATGTGAGTATTGACAAAGGAGGATGCTTTGAAACATCGAGGATAACGAGTCACGAAAATCCAACCTTCGTTCATCATGACGTGATTCATTACTGTGTTCCGAATATTGCTTCAAGCGTATCTGGAACAGCCAGTCAGGCTTTAAGTAACATCCTCGCTCCATTTATTTTAGGGGTCGTGTCTGATGGAGGCCTTGTTCCTTCTATTAGAAGCTCCAATATTGTGAAGTCTGGAGTTTACATGTACAAAGGGGTGATCACCCATCAAGGGATCGCAGAAGAACGAGGTCTCTCTTATAAAGAATTAGATCTTCTCCTTGCGGCCTACTGATACATCAGTTTGTGAGGTGTTCAAGGGTACGGATGGTTTATTTCCCGCCCACAACCTTCCTGATCTCGTGAAGTTTCA
>JAQCID010000116.1 GCA_027618855.1 Bacteroidota bacterium
TCGAAGAGATGCTCGACCGTTCAGGCCTTCCTTTGGAGCTGAAGTATTTGCCCATCGTAGAAAGCGCTTTAAATCCCGAAGCGAGATCTCCAGCAGGCGCGCGCGGCTTGTGGCAATTCATGTACTATACAGCAAAGGCTGAAGGGCTCAGGATAGATAGCTATATTGACGAAAGGAAGGATCCCAAAAGGAGCACAGAAGCCGCCTGCAATCACCTGAAGAAGCTTTATGGAATTTACGACGATTGGTACCTTGCTCTTGCGGCATACAACGCTGGGGGCGGGAATGTAAACAAGGCAATTCGCAGAAGTGGAGGCAAGACAAATTATTGGGAGGTGAGGCCCTTTCTCCCCAAAGAGACACGAAACTATGTCCCCAACTTCCTTGCCGTTGTATATCTGATGGAGTACCATGCAGAGTATGGTATTGTCCCGAGAAACATTCTGCCTGGATATATTGAGATGGACTCTGTGCATGTTGAAGGACCCCTTAGATTTGACCAAATCGCAGCGCTCACACTGATCTCTGAATCAGAACTAGCTGCCATGAACCCCATGTTTTGCCAAAAAGTTATTCCAGGACCAGGGGAGAAGTGGGCTGTGAGAGTCCCAAATGAATCAGTGGCTGTTTTTATTGCGCGTGAATCTGAGATGAGGCTCATCAATCCAGAATTAACCCCTGAGATTAAATACGAACCCGAACCGATATTTTACAGAGTTAAGTCAGGAGATGTATTGGGCACAATTGCACAAAGACATGGCGTTTCTGTAAGCAAGATAAAAGATTGGAATGGCTTAAACAGCTCCAATATCCGAATAGGACAAAAGCTCATCATTCACGGTGACCCCACCAAACTATGAGATGGCCGCTGCTTGTTTTTGTTGTGATTCTGTTTGGTTGTGGAAGCCAAGAAGGGGCTAGATCCCCACTCCCAAGTAGGGTAGGGGCGCAAGGTGAAGTACTTGTGGTTTGCACCGATGCGGTTTGGGAAGGTGTGATAGGTGACACCATTAGAGACATCCTTATGCAGCCATATGCCGTGCTACCTCAGATGCATACTGAGACATACGAACCCATGTTCGATGTGGTGCACAAAAACAGGTTTGATTTCAGCAAGTTTTGGAAACCCCACCGCAACATTATCGATGTTGAAATTGCTGACAGAGTTGACACTCAGGACCCTTCAGTGGTCTTTTACAAGGAGAAGTACTCACAAGGACAGGTCTATATTTTGGCAAAAGCCAGAACCCAAAGTGAGCTTGCGGAGAAGTTTGCAGAGCGGGCAAATGAAATGGTCAGCCTCTTACATGACGTAGAGGTAAAAAGAACGACTTACGTAACAAAGCTTTCGACAGACGAGGTGATACAGGCGAAAATAAACACCATCTGGGGCTTGGATTTGTTAATCCCTAAAGGGTCATATGCTGTAAGGGCGGATACTGCATTTACCTGGATAGATAGACAGCTCACGAGGTTTCGCGGGAGCAACAATCACGATGTCCAAGAAGGTTTTTTTATACACAGCGAACCATATATCGGTCCGAATCAATTTACCCTCGAACACATTCTCAATAGGCGCGATGAACTTACTGAGCGATATGTTTCTGGTCCCACAGAAGGGAGCTACATGCAAATTGAACGGCGCATGACCCCCTCCTATGAAGCGTTTTCTTTTCATGGAGGCTTTGCGGCTGAGGTCAGGGGTCTTTGGAGGATGGAGAATGATTTCATGGGCGGCCCCTACTACAGCTTAACCTTTTACGACGAACCGAATTCGCGTCTAATCACAGTTGAAGGATACACATACGCTCCATATTTTGACAAGCGCCCCTACATGAGAGAAATAGAAGGTATTGTCAAGTCGGTCAAGAAATTCACGGCTGAAGAAGCTGAAGATCAGTGAGAAACGATGAACTTGGCACTGTTTGTTGTTCGTTGGTTTTGATACCAAACCGCCACATAAGACCCCTCGGCCCAACCCTCTAAATCGAGAGTAACGTCAACATTCTCGAGGAGAGATTTGCTTAGAATAACCCTTCCATTGATGTCCCATATTTTAATTAAATCAGCCTCTAAATCGCTTTTTAAGGTGATTGATGCAGATGCTGGAGAAGGAAATGCAGAGGCTGTTGCGTTCGTTAAATCGGGCGCATCGATAGAAAGAGAAATATCACCATTTGCAAAGGCGTATTGTCCTTTTCTCAATGATGAAACTTTGAAAACGCCGTTGCCATTTGTCAACGATCCTGCCTGCCATGTATAGTCCGGATATTGTACCCACGTAGCAGCTGAATGAGGTCGCCACGCGAGGAAGGCGCTTTCCTCATCGCCATAGTAAAGATCGTAATCTAAGCCCTCGTCGTTGTTTCCGACATAGGAGAACCGCGCGTCAATTGTGAGGGCCTCGGACCCTTCGATTCCGTCTTCCCAAGTTCCGTCAACAGTCCAAAAATGTGTCGAACTTATTTCGTCGAAATAAAAAGCTGTGGGTTCGCTGTCGGGCGCGGCCCAATGATGTTCAATCCGAGCGATGACGCTGTCCGTAATGTTGTCGCACCCGAGTCGCATTTCAACCCAGGGCATCGTTGACAATCCTGTCGCTTCGGTAATTGCTACGGTGTGGTCTAACCTTCCTTGGTTGAGCTTCCCGTCGGCATTAAGAGCGATGAGGACGTAGGGTTCGGGATGCGAGATGGTCACCTCATCATACTCTCCACTTACCCGTACTTCAACAAGCGTCGTGTCCCATTCGGCATTCCAAAGCGTAACGTCGAGTGGTTCGTTGTCGTGGAAATTAGCGCACGCACGGAGCTTTTGGTTTAAGTAAAGCGTGGTCTCAAACCCATCACCCCCTGCTCCGGTTTCTGTAACGGTGGAGTCAATGAGCCAAGTAGAAAATCCTGGCTGGTAGATCTGAGCATCGAAAAAAGGATCAAGATCTAAGCCGGTTACATCCTCAAGAGTGACACGAAATACCTCTGCATCCATGTGGCTGTCGAAATGTGTAGAGATCACAGACTGGCAAGCGCTGCGGTACAGTTCGTCTCCGAGATATGCTCTGAGATTGTGATGTATAGATGCGCCCTTGTAATACGTGGTGCGCCCGTAAATTTGTTCGTCCGGCATCGGAGAAAGAGCATGGAAACCCTCATCCTGTATGTGGCACTCTTCTAGCACAAACTGCTGATTGTCTTTCACAAGATTAATAAATTCCTCGTGCCCATCTTTAAGTTCAATAAAAAGGTGGCTGGAATATTCAGCAGGGCCTTCTTTAATCCACATGTGGTTATGAATTGTGGGAGCCACGAGATCTCCCCACCAATGGTGACCGAGTTCGTGAGAAAAAAGATCGCCATTTGCGGTCACGCTTTGTTCTATCATAAAGCGAGGATAGGAGATATTTGTCGGCACTTCCAAGGCCCCATCTGTAGTGAGAACATACCCCACTCTTTCCCAGGCATAAGGTCCCCACCAGTATTCGAGCGCATCGATGGCATATCCGATATCAATGAATTTATTTGTCATGAGGTTGATGTCTTCCGCTTTGGCGGTAAGCCGAACAGGAATGTCCCCGTATTCTCCTGTATGGACGAAGTTGCTGTCGACATAGCTAGACACAGCAAACGCAGCGCAGTGAGTCGTAATTGGGTGCTCGAGTATAAAGCTTCTCGTTAACGTGTCTCCTCCTTCAAAAGTCTCCCCTAAAAAGGTTCCTTGGAGGTGAGCCTCCATTCCGTCTGCGCTTCTTATGTTCCAAGAGTATGTTGCCCTCTCCACAAAGTTATCGAAGCATGGATGCCAAACCTTGCCGTAATTCGGGGGGATGCTTGTAAGCCCAATCCCCATGTGATAGATGTATCCAGAAGTAAAGTAGACACCTCCCCAAGAAGGATCCTGTTCAGGATGTCCGCCATAGAAGACTTCTATTTCGTGGGCGTCCCCGGATTGAAAAACGGAGTTCGGAGAAGGAACAATGAGTCGCCCGTTTTCGTGAACGAAACCAGAACTCGCCCCATCGATATTTACAGAGTCAACAGTTAATGAAACAAGGTCAAACCAAATCTCTTCCGCGCCACTTTCAATCACGGAGACCTCAATCAAAGCTCTGGCCCGCATCTGTTGTTGGCCGTAGTTTGTCAGGTCGAGATCCAAAGCGTAATGAACAATGTCAAACGTGTCGCTTCTCGAAATCGATTCCGACATGTCGTAATTTTCAACGAAAGCCCTATTTCCCAACACATTCATTTCATCTCCCACTTCAGAATGCGCGTGACCATTTAACCCCAACCCCCGACAACCCATGGGAGAGAACACCCTCGGAGCAGGAGAGTATTCAGATAAGTTTTTAATTCGTGTTTGGGCAAAAGAAGGCGTAGAATCGGCGATAACGATTAATAAAATCACGAATACCGCAAAAGAGTGTACAAGTCGTTGCATAGCCACAAAGTACGACGGACCTTTGGCGTATGGAAAAAAGAATTGTAGCCCCAGGTAAATTTATTGAGATTGAATATATCTTAAGTGAAGCAATGGAAGATGGTCAATTGGGAGAATTGCTGGAAGAGTGCCCTGCAGAACAAGCATTTGGATTCAACGTTGGCTCAGGAGAAGTTTTAGAGTCATTCGAAAAAGCGCTTAACGGCCTGCAAGCCGGTGAACCTTTTGAGGTTTCGATTTCTTGCATAGATGCATACGGTCCTACTACAGAGGACGCCATCGTGATGATCCCTAAAAATGTTTTTGAGATTGATGGTGAATTCGACGAAGAGAATATAAAAGTCGGCGAGGCAATTCCAATGAACGATGAAGATGGAAATGAAATTTTCGGGA
>JAQCID010000117.1 GCA_027618855.1 Bacteroidota bacterium
CTCAAAAACAATTCTTTTAATTCTTTGTCATTCACGTTACAAAACTACATGTAGCTTTATAAAAGAATCGTAAATTTATGCTCCTAAGACGAAATAAAATATAACCATGCTCTATAACATGACATTTAGAATAATCATTTGTTCTTGTGCCCTTGTTCTTTCTATCAAAAGCGCCGCTCAACACGTACCGCAAACGAGCTACATGGCAGGAGCTGAAATACCCGATTGGGCACAAAAAATGTATTCTGGGAATGAGGATGTCACAGAGGTCCGAGCAGGGTATGCGTTTTGGCAAGCAGAAAACCCCACAGTAAAAAATCAGCACACGCAGTTTTACAAGCGTTGGATGAGGCAAATGCAATGGCCTCTCGTACAACCAGAATCAGCGTACATAGAAAGGACAGAACGCGCTAAAAACGACAGATCCTCAAGGTCGGGGAGCTGGACTGAGCTTGGCCCTTGGCATTATGATCCTGAAGTTGCGATGTACTTCGAGGTTCAATCACCTGGCGCTTGTCATGTTTATACAGTGGAACAAGCCTCTTCAAATCCAGATGTCGTTTACTGTGGAACGGCCACAGCGGGCATGTACCGCTCTGAAGACAAAGGCATGAATTGGGATTTGATTTCTGGGGATCTCCCCGTAACGAGTGTGTACAGCATTGCCATTTCTAACGAAGATGCTGATCTTGTTTTTCTCGGTGCTGGAAATGGAGATCTATACAGATCTGAAAACGGAGGAGCGACATGGACTACGTGTGGTGATGAGATTTTTCAGAACACGTCTCGATGGTATCGAACGCTCATGTTCACCGATTTGGGCCTTTTTGCGGCAACAGACAATGGACTCTGGTTTTCTGACGATTTGGGCAATTCGATGCAGTTTATTGCGAGTGGTGAGTTTATGGAACTTGAGCAACATCCCGCAGACTCAAATGTGATTTACACCGTGAAACTTCAAGGAGAGGGAACGCGATTTATGAAGTCCACAGATGGGGGGATGACCTTTCAATATATGGGTTTAGGTTGGCCTATTACACCGAGTGGAAGTGAACAAAAAAGGACGGAAATTGCCGTTACTGCAGCAGAGCCAGATGCCGTTTTTGCCTTAGCCGCTGGGGAGACTCCTGAAGGTGGAGGGCTATATGGTTACTATGTATCCCATGATGCGGGGGAGACTTTTGAGATGGCATGTTGTGGAGACATGCCTGGTGGTCCCTGGCTTGCTGAAACAAACCCGAATATTCTCGGATGGGGCGAGGATGGTTCGAGTGACGGTGGACAGTTTTACTATGACTTGGCGCTGGGGGCGTCTCCCACAAATGCAAACAAACAATTCGGTGCGGGAATCTGTGTTTGGAGAACAGAATCGGCAGGGGAATCATGGGATTTGAATGCGCATTGGGTCACCTGGGCCGGAGAGTTTACGTCCGACCGATACACGCACGCAGATGTACATGATGTAAAATTTTTTACTCAAAGTAATGGAGACGTAGATATGTGGGTTGCGTCTGACGGAGGACTGTATTACTCTTCTGACGAAGGAGATCACATTGAACCTAGGATGTACGGACTTCACGGGACCGATTTCTGGGGTTGGCAAGCGGGCTGGCGCGCGAACAATGTGATGCTTGGGGGTACATACCACAACGGGACGCTGATACGAAATGACGACCTTTATTATCACGGTGATCCAGATGAAAATGCGGGCGGAAGTACACCAAGTGACACGAGCGGAGGCTGGCTGGCAGAGCTCGCTGGAGACAACTTCCGGGGATTTGTAAACCCAGGCGACCCCACTGTAGGATATCACGATGGAGGGGCATTTAAATTTTCAGAGGAACGGTTCGAGAGAATCTCCAACCTTTCGTTTGACAACTCTAAAAATCCGAACACCTCTTATTGGTTTGGAGAATATGGAAACTTCGAGTGGGACCCTGTATGCTATAATCGATTTTACTCTCCAGTCGGAGCAGAACTTTGGAGGACAGACAATGGAGGGTCATCGTGGACATTGGTACATGACTTCGGAGGAGAGAAAATCATCTCTGTCCAAATTCCGCCAAGCAGCCCGAACACCATCTATGTAAGTCACAAACAAACCGGATCTCTTTGGCGCATCCACAGATCGACAGATTGGGGAGAAACATGGGAGAACATTTCTCTCAACAATGCAGAGTCCAATTACAATCAAGACAGAGCTATTTATTTAGACACCGACGGCGTATCTGCGGACAGACTCTATGCTGTTTTATTAGGCACGCAGGACGGTTACAGTGTGTTTCAAAGTCAAGACGCTGGAGAAAGTTGGCAAAACCTAACGACAAACATCCTTGATGACGAACACATCATATCAATCGCACACCAGCGAGGGACTGAAGGAGGACTGTACCTCGGGACGACAAGAGCGGTCTATTACAGAGACGACTCAATGTCGGATTGGGAACTTTACAATACAGGACTTCCGCTCATCACACCTGCCACGTTTCTGCAACCAGATTATTGTGGAGGAGCGATTCGAACGGCTGGCAGCAGAAGTGTACACGAGAGCCCATTCTACAGCCCCTCGTCTGTAGAGGCCGGGTTTATGGCTGACAGAACAGAGATAAATTTGGCTTCGCCATGCACAACACCTCCCGTTCATTTCACCGATGTGAGTGTGGCAAAATGTGAGGGTACGGAATATGTTTGGACTTTTGAAGGAGGAGAACCATCCGAAGCAACTGGCCCAGACGCATATGTGAGCTATTCCGAACCTGGAAGCTACAGTGTTTCACTCACAGTTACACAGTCTGACGGGGGAACAGGGAGTGTTACGATGAACGACGTGATCAATGTCACCGCCGATGAAGTCGTGCCTTCAGAAGGTTTTAATGAAGACTTTGATGGTGCGGCCTTCCCTCCTGTTCACTGGAGAATGGAAACCCCTGGGCATGCCTGGGAACATGGCTACGACCTTCTTGACGAAACAAACGGAGTCGCTCAATTCCCGAACTATTGGGTTCAAACTGAAGGAGCTTACGACATGCTCATCACACCCGGATTCAATCCCACACAAATCGAGCATTTCAGTTTTGATTACGCCCACATGCAGTACGCGAACAATGTGGACGGGTTGGAGGTTTGGGTCAAGTTATCTGAAGAAGACGAATGGAGTCTTGTATGGGAGAGATACGGTGCAGACTTGAGTGTGGAAGGTTGCTACACATTTTTTTGGTATGACACCGAAGGGGAAACTGTTTGGGAGACTGTGACCCTAGAGACACCTGATCACTGGGGCTCAAGCAGTGCGACTTGTGGTGAGATTGCGTTTGTAAATGTCGGTGGGTACGGAAATCACATATGGATAGACAATGTCACCGTGGGTCAAGTTGTGGGTGTTGAGTCTCCCGAGACAACATCAGACTACCTTAGAATATATCCCAACCCTTCAAATGGAATGTTCAATGTGATTCATAAAAACAAAGTGGAAGATGTGAGGTATTCGGTTTTCAATTCAGTGGGAGCTGTCATACAATCTGGCAACTGTGAAAAATCATTTCAAATAGATTTGTCTGGCATGTCTCCCGGCCTTTATCTCTTAAGCATTCCAGGACAACCTACAAAGTCTATGGTCATTCGTTGAAAGGAACTGTAAAATGAAATGGGAAGCGAGGAAGATTGGCATCTGTAGACAAGAGCACCACCGCGTCAAAAGATGATATAACCTCTTCAAATTCCTCGCGGTTCGCAAATCCATGAATCGATTGAGGAGAGGCCCCTTTATCTTCTATAGAAGGACCATGGACTCCCGCATTGTAGAACCAAAACTCACTTGATCTATATCCATGACTCAACAACCCTCTATTGACAGGACCCCATGCGTAGCTGTCTCCCACAATTAATATTCTAGGTCGAGTCTCTAAAGGCACATCCTCCCAATGGGTTGCATAATACTTTGTTTCAAGATCCTCCAAATCACGCCACAGATTGAGCCCGTTTTCAATGTCCTCATCTGTCCCCTCCATGTCAAAGGATGTATACGACTCATCAATCACCAAGCGAGCTGGTTTGAGACTGTCGGGTAAGATCTTCACCAATGCCTCAGACATTAAATTGATGGCCTCGACTTGAACCCATTCACACCAGTGAATTCCGTTTTTCGGAAACACATTCGGGACCTTAGAAAAATGACTCTGAAGATCTAATACATTGAGTTTTTCATTTGAAACGCGTGACCAAATGTCAAACATTCTGTCTTCCACAATCCCCTCATTTTCCAGGAAACGAAGTGGCAGAAACTCCCTGAAATAACTTCCCTTGCCAGGAGCGAGAACGACCAAGAAGGGTACGCCCGAAGCGTTTGAAAGCGCGGACATTCTGTCGACCCTGTCCATCACCGAATCTGTAGGAATTGAGTCCATACCCAATGCTGCTAAAATATAATTTTCTTCAAACAAATACCCTTCTTGACCAACGATCACTGAGCGTGCATGCTGCTCTGAGAAAATAGAATAATCGATTTCATTGCGTGTTCTTATCGCCAGACCTCTCAGAAGGAAATTCGTTCTTAAATATTCATCAACACCGTGTTGAAAATCTCCATTCCAAATAGATAGAAAAGACACTTCAGGCATGGGCAATTTGGTCGATTCGCCATGTAAGGGATGAGGCTCCTTCAGCCCAAAAACTTCTGAAAGCCAAGACACATTCAACATTAGAAGAATGACCATGATCACTATTTGGGTTGACCTACTCATTAGAATCTAAAGTAAATAAAAGGATTGAAATCTGATCCAGCGAGATAACTGACACTCACCAGCAACAGCACTACGCC
>JAQCID010000118.1 GCA_027618855.1 Bacteroidota bacterium
TGCCTGAGATGCGGGTAAACGATTCTTGTTTTTGCTACGACTATATGCCATGCCCCAAAGATGCACCTTACCGCCTTTACTATTTCGATGTTTCACAAAACGATGCTTATTCATAATAAATCTAAATAAGACGAGATTCTATAGCCAAAACGACTATTTTTGCAGTATGATTACAGTAAGTGAAGGAGCAAAGTCTCAAGTATTAAAATTATTGAGTGAAGAAGGCCGCCCAAAAGGTAGCTTTGTCCGTGTAGGAGTGAAGGGAGGTGGGTGCAGCGGACTTATGTACGAGATGGACTTTGACCACGAGATGAATGAGGGGGATCAAAATTTCGAAGACAAAGGCGTAAAAATAGTCGTAGATAGAAAAAGTTTTCTTTACCTGGTGGGAACAGAGCTACGTTACAGTGGCGGCCTGAACGGAAACGGATTTGAGTTCTACAACCCCAACGCCAACCGCACATGTGGATGTGGCGAGAGCTTTTCACTTTAACCATTCAGGATATTAAAATTCTATGGAAAGGATAGATGAAGATAAACTAATTGATGAAGTTACAGGGAAGAACTATGAGTACGGTTTTACCACTGATATTGAATCTGACACCCTGCCTCCAGGTCTAGACGAGGATGTCGTAAGAATGATCAGTGCAAAAAAAAATGAGCCGGAGTGGCTTTTGAATTGGCGGTTAGAGGCGTTTAAAGTTTGGTCTGAAATGACAGAACCAGACTGGGCGCACGTAGAATATGAAAAGCCAGATTTCCAAGCGATCAGCTACTACTCTGCTCCGAAACAGAAGAAAGAACTGGCATCCTTAGATGAAGTGGACCCAGAGCTTTTAAAGACGATGGAGAAGCTGGGGATCAGTTTAGAAGAACAGAAGAGACTAAGTGGAGTTGCAGTAGATTTTGTGATGGACAGCGTTTCTGTAGCGACCTCTTTCAAAGAGAAACTTGGCGAGCTGGGCGTGATTTTTTGTTCTCTCGGAGAAGCGATTCAAAAACACCCGGAATTGGTGCGCAAGCACTTGGGAACGGTCGTTCCTCAGAGAGACAATTATTACGCAGCATTGAATTCGGCGGTATTCACCGACGGTTCTTTTTGTTATATCCCCAAAGGTGTAAGATGTCCGATGGAACTAAGTACTTATTTCAGGATAAACCAAGCTGGAACAGGTCAATTCGAACGCACGTTGATTGTTGCCGACGAGGGAAGCTACGTCAGCTACCTAGAAGGCTGCACGGCTCCACAGCGAGATGAAAACCAACTCCACGCAGCTGTTGTGGAGATTATCGCAAACGATGAAGCTGAGGTAAGATACAGTACAGTACAAAACTGGTATCCTGGAGACAAAGACGGCAAAGGAGGGGTCTTCAACTTTGTCACAAAGAGGGGTCTGTGTCATCGCGCTGCAAAAATTAGCTGGACTCAAGTAGAGACCGGTTCTGCGATCACGTGGAAATATCCGAGCTGCATATTGAAAGGAGACGACAGTATCGGAGAGTTTTTCAGTGTCGCTGTTACAAACAATAAGCAACAGGCTGATACGGGAACAAAGATGATTCACATCGGAAAGAGAACTCGATCTACGATTATTTCCAAAGGAATTTCTTCGGGACATTCACAAAATTCTTATCGAGGTCTGGTCCAAATACATCCGGGAGCTGAAAATTCACGAAATTTTTCTGTGTGTGATTCATTGCTCATGACAGATACATGCGGAGCGCATACTTTTCCTTATATAGAAGTAAAGAACCCGACGGCTCAAATTGAGCACGAAGCGAGCACATCGAAAATTGGGGATGACCAAATATTCTACTGTCAGCAACGAGGGATTGAAGAGGAGGAAGCGATAGGCCTTATTGTCAAGGGATACGCAAAAGATGTATTAAATAAACTGCCAATGGAGTTTGCAGTAGAAGCCCAAAAACTCCTTACTATTTCACTGGAAGGAAGTGTTGGATAATTTTTGAAAAGAACGATGCTGAAGATTAATAATTTATGTGCCAAAGTCGGCGACAACGAGATTCTAAAAGGACTTAGCTTGGAGGTTAAACCAGGCGAGCTTCATGCGATTATGGGCCCAAATGGTTCTGGGAAATCTACGCTAGCAGCTGTGTTGGCGGGTCGAGACCTGTACGAAGTGACTGGGGGATCAGTCGATCTTGATGGGATAGACTTGTTGGACTTAGAAGCGAGTGAAAGAGCCAGAGAGGGCGTCTTTCTTGCCTTTCAGTATCCAATAGAAATCCCTGGCGTTTCCAATCTGAATTTTATGAAAGCGGCCTTAAATGGCAAGAGAGCTCATCGTGGACTGGAGCCGATCAAGGCAAAAGATTTTCTCGAGAAGGTGAAAGAATGTTCGTCTTTGGTCGAGCTAGATGGTCGATTGCGAGATAGATCCGTGAACGAAGGATTCTCAGGAGGAGAGAAAAAGCGCAACGAGATTTTTCAAATGGCCATGCTCGAGCCCAAGCTCGCTATACTAGATGAAACCGACTCGGGATTGGACATCGATGCGCTTCGTGTTGTTTCGAAAGGCGTAAATGCGATGCGGTCTCCAGAGAGAAGCTTTATTGTAATCACACACTATCAAAGACTTCTAGAGCATATTGTTCCAGATTTCGTTCACGTATTGTCAAACGGTAAAATCGTAAAAAGTGGAGGGAAAGAGCTCGCTTTGGAGCTTGAGGAGAAAGGATACGATTGGCTTAAGGAGCCTTCACACGACACCTCTAACGCCTAATCTATGTCAGTGTTTACAGATAATTTCTCGGCGACACTTCCTCCTCCAACCAGGAAGTCGGAGCGATGGAAATACTCACCAATTGCGAAGCTTTTAAACAAGGAGATTTCGATCTCTACAGAGGCTGCTCAAGGAATGAACGGTTGGCCAGAATCGGTGTTGCCGAACCCGGTATTGAACCTTGATGCCTATCTCGTCGTTTTTAAGAACGGTGTTTTCGAGCCGACCCTAAGTGACCTGCCTGTATCAGACGGAGTAGATTGTATTCCATTCAGTAAAATGGATCAAAGTGGATCGCTCGATTTCACGAATGGTTATCATCAAAAAGAGTGGATAGGTGAGCTCAACGAAACGTATCGTCAAGATGGCCTTTCGCTTCATGTTCACCGCAATGTTAAAGTCGATAGACCGATTGTTATTCATCACTTAACGGACGGAAACAATGTTGCGAGTTTTCCCAAACACTTGATCAAAGTAGATGAAGGAGGCGAGTTGAATGTTGTGGTTTGGTCCAGTGCGTCAGATCGCTCAAGCGGAATGTACAATGGATTGTTAGAAGCCTCAATAGGACCTAATGCCCTTTTATCATTGGAGAAAGTGTGTAATGAAGGAGGTAAAGTATTCCACTTTTCACATGAGCATATCGTCCAAGAGCGAGACAGCAAACTGAAAATGCACACCTTTACCATCAAAGGAGATTGGGTGCGAAACGAATTGGAGATCATCTCTCGAGGAAAGGGGACAGATTCAGTTTTCAATGGCGCTTATCTGCCACTCGGGGCAGAACATGTGGACAACCACACAACGATGGACCACACGTCTTCGGACGGTACCTCTTCGGAGCTTTACAGAGGTATTATGTATGGTAATTCTACCGGGGTGTTTAATGGCAAGGTCTTCGTAAGACCGGACGCTCAGAAAACGAATGCATTTCAGCAAAACACGAATATCGTTGCTGATCGCGGCGCAGCTATAAATACCAAGCCAGAGTTAGAAATTTATGCCGACGATGTTAAATGTTCGCACGGGTGCACCGTGGGACAATTTGATTTGGATGCGCTATTCTATCTTAAATCTCGTGGGATTGATGAAAAGGCGGCAAAAGCTTTGCTTGTCGAGGCGTTTTTGGCGGATGTTCTTTCGAGTGTTTCAAGCACAGAATTGTGCGAAGAAATTATGCGCCTTTACACAGAACGCCATGGATGGTAATTACGATGTAGCTGCTGTTCGCAGAGAATTCCCCATTCTAGAGAGGAAGGTTAATGGCTTCCCTCTGGTGTATTTAGACAGCGCAGCCTCGGCTCAAAAACCGCGTACCGTGATTGAAACACAACGCGAATATTTGTCACATTTCCACAGCAATATTCATCGCGGAGTGCACACACTTGCGACTCAAGCGACCGAAGCTTTTGAAGGCGCACGAGAGACGATTAAAGCGCACTTTAATGCCGCTGAAAATGCTGAAATAATTTTTACAGCGGGGGCCACCGATGGTATTAATCTGGTCGCGGGCACATGGGGCAGAGCAAATCTTACGGCTTCTTCTACTGTTTTGGTGACACGCCTTGAACACCACAGCAACATTGTTCCTTGGCAGATACTCGCTTCTGAAATTGGGTTTAAGATTGAGGTCGTAGAGATATTTCCTGAGGGGACAATTGACCTTGAGGATTACAAGGCCAAACTGGCACTTGCGCCTTCACTTGTATGTTTCTCTCATGTTTCTAATACACTGGGAACGATTAATGCCGCAAAACAACTTACTTCTTTGGCCCACGATGCGGGTGCAATTGTCATTGTTGACGGCGCACAAGCAGCGCCCCATATGAATGTCGATCTGCAGGACATCAATTGTGATTTCTATGTTGCCTCAGGTCACAAAATGTACGGTCCCACTGGGATCGGATTTCTTTATGGCAAACGCGCTCTTTTGGAAGCGATGCCTCCATGGCGTGGGGGAGGAGAGATGATTTCATCGGTAAGTTTTGATGTGCCCACAACCTTTAATGTTCCCCCTTACAAATTCGAAGCGGGCACCCCTC
>JAQCID010000119.1 GCA_027618855.1 Bacteroidota bacterium
TGACTGGACTTTTGGAAATTGATTGTTGCAACCGTATTTGCAAAGGCAAAGAATTGTTTGGTAGGATGATTCTCTCTATTAATACGTTCTTCAATGAGTTGGTACTCATGCTTGAGCATTTTCTCAAGTCTCTGTTTGCAGACATACCTGTCTTTCTTCTCTTTTCCATAGATCGCATCAGAGAACTCTTTGTCGTAAGCGCTGATGGCTTTAGCGATCGTTCCAGAAGCTCCTCCAGCTCTAAAAAAATGTCTTACAACCTCTTGTCCAGCACCTACTTCGGCAAAAGTCCCGTATATATCTTGATTCAGATTTATTCGAAGAGCTTTCTGCTTTGCAGATAATATGACGCGTTCTAAGTCCACTCTTGTAAAGGTAGGGTATCTTTGCAGGGTGAATCACATAATTCAACATGATTTAGGTGTTAAAACTATGAAAATTACACTGTTAGGAACTGGTACATCTCAGGGTGTGCCGGTAATAGCTTGTAAATGTGATGTTTGTCGTTCTCCGAACCCCAAAGACAAACGGTTGAGGTCCTCGATTTTGGTGCAAGTAAATGACGTGTCTGTGGTTGTTGATACGGGCCCTGATTTCAGAATGCAGATGCTTAGCAATGATATCAATCATTTGGATGCGATCGTATATACGCATGAACATAAGGATCATGTGGCTGGTATGGATGATGTGAGGGCGTTCAATCAGAAGCATTCAAAAGCAATGCCAATTTGGGCAAACGAGGCCGTTGAACGGGCGCTTCGTCGTGATTTCTTTTATGCCTTCGGTGAAAACACACACGGGGGATTGCCTCAGATTGATATTCATAGATTAGGTGAACATGAGTTGAGCAATGGTTTTGAGATACAAGGCATGAACTGGACGATTTTGCCAGTCATGCATGCCGCGATGGAAGTGTACGGTTTTCGAGTAGGGGATTTTGCATACATCACAGATGTAAACCATATACCTGACGAAACATTTGCAAAACTTACAGGCGTCAAAGTTTTGGTCATAAGTGCTTTAAGGAAAACGCATCACCCAAGTCACTATTCACTAGATCAAGTTATAGATGTGATTGAAAGAGTGGGCTCTGAATCAACTTATTTAACTCACTTAAGTCATCTCATCGGTACACACGAAGATTTACAAGCGCAATTGCCTCAGGGTGTTTATGTCGGATGGGATGGGTGTGTCATTGAAAATGATTGAAATGAATAAAATCAGATCAAGAATATTGTTGCGATTGATGCAGGGTTTTGGAATGCAGCCATGGTGGATGTTGCACTTTGAGGCTTCTGTCATCGCTGGTTTTATGGCCATTGTAGGTGGATATCGGAAGGGGGTCGTCCTTGGAAACTTGAACAAAGTATTTGGAAGCGAAAATCTTCAAACGCTTTCCAAAGGTTTTTACAAAAACTTTTGTGACATCACTGTAGAATCGATGAAGCTTTTTTCTGCAAAAGATCATTCAGTTATTTCAAGGGTAGAATATTCCGAGGAGGGTGTGACGCTCATGAATCGTCTTCAGAAAGAGGGGAGACATGTCATTCTTGTAGGCGCTCACATGGCAAATTGGGAGATGTATGCGATGACGCTCTCAAGAGTCATAGATCATAAGACAATGGCGTTATACAAGAAGCTGAGTGATCCAATCATGGATGATGCCATGCGGAAATCTCGTCAAAGAATGGGCCTTGAAATGATTGAAATTGAAGAGTGTAAGACGTGGATGGACAATCACGTATCAGATGGAGGAGAGCCTGTGGCAGTCGGTTTTGGGTTTGATCAAAGCCCTCAAGATCCCAAGAGAGCGTGGTGGACTACTTTTCTGGGCGTAGAAACCCCTGTTTACTTCGGTGCGGAACAGTGGGCGAATACATACGATGCGGCTGTGGTGTATGGGGCTGTGCGAAGAACAGGTAGAGGCCGATACAAAGTTGAATTCCGTTTGGTGGAGGAACATGTGAAAGCACTCAATAAAGGTCATGTTCTCGACAAATGTTTGGGTGAATTGGAGGAGGAAATCTTGAACGCTCCAAGTGATTGGCTTTGGTCTCACAAAAGATGGAAACATCAGATACCGGAAGGAATTCAGGTTCAAAAGAGAATGTTTGAGCGTACCTTAGAATCGTGAATAATATCATTAATTCGGATGTAATGCCTCTTGCAGAGAGGATGCGCCCTAAAAAGTTGGATCATTATTTGGGCCAAACTCATCTGGTGGGCCCTGGCGCTGTATTGCGAAATGCGGCGGATGTCGGCACTTTGCCTTCGATGATTCTTTGGGGACCTCCTGGGGTAGGTAAGACGACTCTGGCTCGGATTTTGGCGAATAAAGTTGGATTGCCTTTCCACCAGCTTTCGGCTATAAATAGTGGCGTTAAGGAGGTGAGAGAAGTGATATCTCGTGCAAAAAGTGGTGGGATGTTTGCCGGTAAATCTATTCTCTTTATTGATGAAATTCATCGGTTCTCAAAATCACAGCAGGATAGTTTGTTAGGAGCTGTAGAGCAAGGGTGGGTTACATTAATTGGTGCCACGACTGAAAACCCATCTTTTGAGGTGATCCCTGCTTTGCGTTCTCGCTGTCAGATTTATATTCTTGAGCACTTGAGTTTAGAAGAACTTGAGTCCTTAATTAAGCAAGCGATTGAAGAAGATGTTCTTTTAAGTTCTCGAGACATTGTGATTGTAGAGAAAGAAGCATTGATGAGGGCAAGTGGAGGTGATGCGCGAAGATTGTTAAATGTCCTTGAAATGGTCGTTCAGAGTATTCCTTCGGGGGCCGTTCAAGTCACGAATAAAGTTGTCAAAGATCTTATAGGCTCTACAGCTGCAGGATATGACAAAGGTGGTGAGGCGCATTACGATATTATAAGTGCCTTTATAAAAAGCATACGAGCAAGTGATCCCAATGCAGCTGTTTATTATCTCGCAAGGATGATTGAAGGGGGCGAAGATGCGAAGTTCATTGCACGCAGACTCCTCATAAGCGCTTCGGAAGACATCGGAAATGCAAATCCTACTGCGCTTGTGTTGGCGACTTCAACTTTCCAAGCCGTAGAGAGAATCGGTATGCCTGAGTCACGTATTTTACTTTCCCAATGTGTCGTTTATCTCGCTTCGAGTCCCAAAAGCAATGCTTCATACATGGCGATCAAAGATGCGCAAGAGTTGGTGCAAGAAACGGGCGACATACCCGTGCCTCTTCATCTTAGAAATGCGCCTACCTCTCTCATGTCTAAGCTGGGTTATGGCAAAGGCTATGCGTACGACCATGATGCTCCTTCAGGATTTAGTGAACAAGAGTGTATGCCTGTGGGATTGGAGGGCAAGCAGCTTTACAATCCAGGGGACAATCCGCGAGAAAAGTCAATGAGAATTTACCTGCAGTCCCTTTGGAAGGACAAGTATGGGTATTAGTCTGTGTTGAGAAGTTCGCCCGCACGGTAATGTTCTGTTTTCGTAATCTTCCCTTTTTCACTGTAATGGTATCTGGGGCCATTTAGTTTCCCCTCGACGTATTCTCCCTCGCTTGAGACTTGTGTCCCTACGAGGACTTGGCGCTGAAGTATTTCGCCTGTTTCTGTATCGGTAAAGTCCTCAATCACATATCCTCCAAGGTCATACCAAATCCTGAAAGGGCCATCCCTCAGTTTGTTTCTGTACGTGTATTCTTCTTTAGAACGGCCATCTGGGAACGCCTCTTCAAAAGATCCATTCACCTTGATTTCTTTTACTCTATTTCCGTATGAGTAATGCGTTATTTGTTCTAATACTCCATCTTCTTGATATGTTTTCCAAATCAAATTCTCCTTTCCTTCAATGTAATTTCCTTCAATTTTCGGCATTCCACTGATATAAAATACTTGAAAATCTCCTTCTAGCACGTCAGCGATGTAGTTGATTCTTTGGCGTACTGTTCCAGTGTCGTAATACGTTGTTTTCTGCCCATCGAGTTTCCCATTTGCAAAGCCACCTTCTTCTACCAAACTCCCCTCTTTGGTTTTTATCCAGTAAGGACCATTCAGCAGGCCTGCGGAATAGGTTTCTTGTTTGATCTGCTTGGATCCTTCATCATAATCCCCCCAACTCCCATCTCTTGCTGGCTTTTCTTGGTCATCGGTAGAAATATAGAATCCGGAAGACTGAACAGACGAATTTTTACGGTAGTGTATCGCTGTGGTTTGGGATGTCGAATTAGACGAGGACGGGTGTTCGATTTTTGACATAAGTTCTCCCGTCTCAAAGAAATACAGGAACTGGCCTTCGGGATTGCCACTGTTGAACGACCCCACATAATACAATGATCCCTCTGCGTATACTCTTATCCAGACTCCGTGCTTTTTCCCGCCATTGTCTGTGAGGTTGTAATCTATTCCAGCATCACCAGTGGGTTTTGACTCTGTAGCTGTGGGTAGGGTTTGAGTCAGCACGTTTGCAGAAACAAAGGCGAGTGAAAGCGCGATAATAAATATTTTAAGTTTCATGTCTCTTTATAAGTACAACGAAAGTAGGTACTCTTTTCTTTTTTCCGTAGTCCTTCCCGCTGTACTTTTGCAATCCCAACCAAAATAACTTCTTATGAAAGTAACTGTAGTAGGTGCCGGAAATGTAGGTGCCACTTGTGCAAATGTCCTCGCAACACGAGAGGTATGCAATGAAGTAGTCTTATTAGATATTAAAGAAGGTTTTGCTGAAGGCAAAGCACTCGATATGATGCAAACTTCTGCCCTGCTTGGTTTTGATACTAAAATCAAAGGTGTTACCAAT
>JAQCID010000120.1 GCA_027618855.1 Bacteroidota bacterium
AAGCAAGTTTGTCGCCTAAAAGTATGGGCAAAGGTGGGGGCTCAATCTGATTCTCCATTGTGATGAACTGACGTGTTTCGACACCCATTTTCTGCTGAAGACCTATCATCCTTCCTCGCTTTTTTATCGCGTCAAAAGCAAGGCTGTACGAACTTCTAAAGGGTGTTTCTGAATATTCATCGCTGTCCATAAAGCCACTCACAACAACCGTTTCAACCTTGATTTTCGATTCCCAGTTTGAATTCTGAACCGCATTTAATTTCCTCAAGATGCTGAAATTGATACGATTCATGGATGCAGGGTCAGTATCGTTGGTGATCGCATGGTCACCAATATATTCATCTGTAGAGAATCTTTGAGCCTTCAGGTTAATAGACCAGGGGCCAGTGTGGTAAGACAGTCGGGACAATCCTGACAATTGCACATTCTTGTTGATCAGAGGTGTAACCATCCATTCGAAATTCCTTAATGGAACGGTTGTGTTGTGAATTGTTGCGCCAAACATCATCTTGTTGTGGGCATTCCATGCGATTGCGGGAAGCCAAAACACTTGCGTCTTCGTACCGTCTTCTAGGCGTGTGCCTAAGCGAATTTGTGCGGGTTCGACCTTTCTTAGAATACCTTTTGTTCGAGCGTTGTTGTTTTGTCTGTCGTAGTCAAGATCACAACGTCCTGGGTCTAAGACAATGTTTGTGGTGCCTGATCCCGGAATGACAACATCTACAGTTGATCCAGGGATAGATGGTGCGACCCAAGCTCGACCGACTTCATGGTCTCCATTGTACGCAACAACTTCAACGGGTGAGGTCATCTCACCTTTGTTTTTCACAGTGACACTTGTGCTTGTGTTGTTTCTCTTCACATTGGAAATTGCCCAATCATTTTTCGCTGCAGTATCAATAAAGCCATCAAAAAACCATCCGAGGTCTTCTCCACAAGAATTCTCCAAAGAAGTTCGCATGTCAATGGGAGAGGGGTGCTTGAATTTCCAGTCTTCAAAATATTGGTGCATGGCCTCGTCAAATCTTTCTGTACCCAGATATTGTCTGAGAAAAGAAAAGACTGCCGCTGTCTTTTTATAGGCAATTGCGCCATAATTCATAGATGTGAATGCATCACTGTGGCATTGCAACGGTTGATCTGTACCAAACCTTGCGGGAAAGATGTAAGCAAGCTCGTCGACCCATCGGTATTCAAAATTGGAGAGATCTAGCCTTTCCATCCACTTGTCCGACAGTCTACTTGAGATCAGACCCAGGTCATCTCCACTGTCTCCATATCGTTCCAACAGATAGCGCGTTTCATTGAATGAGTTTATTCCCTCATCCATCCATGCATTTGTACGTTCGTTGGATCCTAGGATTCCGTAAAACCAGTTGTGTCCCACTTCGTGTGCGATCACAACATCCAATGAGAATGCGCTTCCAGATTCACCGATGACAGTCACATTCGGGTATTCCATTCCGCCACCCGCTGAGATCGTTCCATCTATTGCAGTCACATGATTGTAGGGGTAATCTCCATTCCAGAGAGAATAATAATATGTTGCATCGCCGATGTAATCGGGTGCCTCACGCCAAAGGTCCTCTTCGTTTGGTGTAAACATCGCCCATGTTGTGACTTGACGAGATGAATGAGGAAGCGTTACAGAATCTTTAAGCACCTTGAATCGCTTGTCGGTAAACCATGCAAAATCGTGAACCTTTTCCTGATGGTAATGCAAGGTTTTCAATGTTTCGGATGATTCAGGGAACGCGTTTGTGGGGTTGTCACTTTCCCCCGAGATGTCTTTTTCTTTAAAGTATGCTCTGGTGTCGTGATCTAGTTTTTCAAGTCGTTCTATTTCTTCTGCGTTGTTGTTCGATTCAGAAACGGGCATGTCGCCTGTAGCCCCAATGGTATAGTTATATGGGAGTGTGATATGCACGTCAAAGGTTCCGAATTCAGAGTAGAATTCACCTTGATCTAGGTAAGGCATTTCATGCCACCCGTCGCGGTCGTATACCGCAGGTTTGGGGTACCATTGTGTGATTTGATAGGATTGTCCGATGTGACCCAGTCGTGAAATCTTGCCGCTGGGTATTCTCACTTGAAATGGCGTATTTATCTCTATTGATTCACCTGGTTTAAGTGAGGTGTTTAAATGAACCTTCACAATGTCTGGGTGCGCGTAGTGGAACTCCCAACGTGCAGCCTCACCATTGATTTTGAAGTCGAGGCCATCCATGCCTCCCAAATCTCGAGCCATGGCATAAAAGAGGAATAAATCTCCTTCCCTGAACTGCTGTTTTGCGAGGGCTGACTGCGCACTGCTGTAGGCATTTGGCCATACATGGTACCACAAATAGTCGAGTTCATCTGGACTGTTGTTGACGTATTGGGTCCAAATTTCTGCATCCAATTCGTGGTCGACATCATTCAATTGCACATGGATGTTGTGGTCTACGGTTTGTTGGAAATAGGGTGTTGTTTGTGCTGAAACCTGGAGGCCACTTAATGCAATGAACGCGCTTATTAGTAATAATTCTTTATTCATGGATTGCAAGTTCGTATTTTTAGGGCATGAAAATTACAAATAAATTCATTTACACCTGCGCTTTCGCACTTCTGGCTTCTTTTTTCTTTGCGAACAGTTCGTTGCTGGCTCAGGATGCGGAGGGTGAAGCGTTTTCATATTCGTTTAAGTCACTGGCCGATATTACAGCGACTTCTGTCAAGGACCAGTGTATGACAGGCACTTGTTGGAGTTATTCTACTTCGAGCTTTCTGGAATCTGAGGCCGCTCGTATTTCTGGTCATGTTGTAGATTTAAGTGAAATGGCGTCCGTCAGATATACCTACCCACTTAAGGCTGACATCTATCTCAGAATGCAAGGGAAGTATCAATTTAGTGCTGGAAGTCTTTGTCATGATGTATTAAATGCTGCCAGCGGATGGGGGCTCGCACCACAAGAAGCATATACTGGCCTACAAAATGGTGAAACGATTCACAACCATGGTGACATGGACGCTACGCTTCTCGCTACTGTTGAAGCGCTTGTGAAAATGCCAAGCGGCAATCTCGATCCAAGATGGGGAGACACAATAGATGGAATCTTAGACACGTATCTCGGTGAGCTTCCAACATCTTTTGACTTTGAAGGCAAGTCCTATACACCTGAATCCTTCCGTGACTACCTTGGGATTGATCCCCAAGCGTATATGAATATCACTTCGTTTAGCCACCACCCGTTTGGCAAGACGTTCATTCTTGAAGTTCCAGACAACTTCAGCAAAGGTGAGTTCTACAATGTACCTATAGATGATCTTCAACGTTCTGTGGAAGCCGCGATCGTGGCTGGTTATACTGTCGCGTGGGATGCCGATGTGAGTGAGAAGGGTTTCAGCTTCCGCAATGGAATGGCTCTGTTGCCTGCAGCAGGTGAGGAGTCCAAACTTTGGAAGCAAGAGATTGATGAGGCTGATGTGACTCAGGAGTCTCGTCAGAAAGGATTTGACAATCAAACCACGACTGACGACCACCTGATGCATATTGTTGGATTGGCGACGGATCAGTCAGGGAAAAAATATTTTGTGATTAAAAACAGCTGGGGTCAAGGAAATGAATACGGAGGTCGTCAATACATTTCGATGGCTTACTTCCGTTCAAAAACCATTGCAGTGCTCATTCACAAAGACGCTGTGAAAAGAGTTTTAAGGTAAGTAGCAACAATGGAGAAATCAGAAAACCGTTTGTTAAGGAATAGGCTGTTCTATCATCTAGATGGCTTGGCCATGTGTGGAGTTGTTCCTGTTCTTGAGGAATGGGGATTGTTAGAGAGGGTGTTCCGTTCATCTGGTGATGTAGATGAACTTGCTGCAGAGTATAGAGCAAATGCAGGGTATTTAAATGTGGCACTTCGAATGCTTTGTTCACAAGGATTGCTAGAAGCAGTCCGCGCGGAAGACAAAATTAATTACAGACCTGCTGTAGGGAAAACACCTACAGACTGGTATCATCACAGCAGTTCATATGCCACAGGTCGGGTTTGGCTAGAAGAATCTGTCAATGCTTGGAATACGCCCGCAACCCCCATGACCTCTTCTGCAATCATGGCGATGGAGATTTTAATGGACGCCTGGTCAGACATGCCAGATGAGGGGATTATGGGAAGGATAAAAAACCATTTGGAAGGGGCACTTGTTTCTCCATGGCTTGTCACACTTGGGACCATTCATGGGACCCGTCCTTTGTCCACATGGGAAGAGCACGATGCTGCAGTCCTTAAAATGGATGCGTCTAAGCAGGAGGCTTGGGGCAAAGTTGTGCAGTTATTAGGGTGGGACAGGACGAAAAAGGGCGAGTTCTTTTTAAATCGTTCAGCTTCTTATGGTGTGACAACGTCTTACACAAAAACCTTTATTTGGGCCCGAGAATTGATTTTCGGTGATGGTTCTTATCTGTGGCGAACGGAACCTGGCGAACCAGAAATACATATAGACAGAACCTTAAATGTTTGGGGTTCGGGAGGTGCCCACAAAGCATATTTCACCCACTTAGATGAGGTTGTTAAATCAATATTTAACGCTCCTTTAGATGAACAACCTGTAGGGATTTGTGACATGGGATGCGGCAATGGAGCCATGCTGCTGCACTTATATGAGGTGATTAAGAATTCAACCTTACGGGGAGAAAACCTAGAAAGCCACCCTTTGGAGCTTGTCGGTGCGGATTTCAATCAAGAAGCGCTTGTTGCCACAGCGGATTACTTT
>JAQCID010000121.1 GCA_027618855.1 Bacteroidota bacterium
ATAGAGGACGAAGATTTTTAAATAATTTTAATGGGAGGTGTATCTTTGGCCATCAAATGACTGAAAGTAAAAATGGGTGACGAAAAGCATATACCTCTGGAAAATTTAGCGGCTCAAATTGAACAGGGCGTTAGAGATATGCAGTCTGGTAACCTTTCAAAAGAGGGGGTGGAGCGGCTTCAAATTAAATCAAGAGATTTACATGAGCGGCTCACCATCTTGCGTTTTAAGGCATTCGAAGCGATGGAAAGGTTGGATGAGGATGTGCACTTTAACAAAGAGGATGAATCCCAAACCAATCTTATCGATTCCATTGCAGAAGTTACTGCGATTGAAACGCCGAAGAAATCTAGAGAAAAGAGGGGTCGAAAAAGTCTTGCAGAAAGCTTACAGTCTCTCCCCCTTTCTTCAATCGGGGAAGGGTTGACAATACTAGATCGAGCGAATTTTACATCGACTCTTTTTTCTAATGACACCACAAACTTTAATGATATGCTCGACTCAGTTGATGCATGTAGCCATTTTGAAGCTGCCTGTGACGTTTTTAACAACAGCATAAAAACCGACGGGACGAAACCCGAAATTGAGTTTGCGATTCAAGGGTTTAAAAGGAGAATTACAAGGAGATTTCAATCATGAATGCAGGGCGGTTAGATATTGTTCCTACACCGATAGGGAATTTAAAGGACATGACTGAAAGAGCCCTTGAAGTTCTGAAGTCAGCGGATTTAATCCTCGCTGAGGATACGCGTACCACAGGCAAGCTGCTTCATTATTATTCAATAGACAGACCACTTCGCGCTTTCCACCTTCACAATGAACACCGTGCGGTAGACGCTATTGTAGAGCAAATAAGGTCCGGGATGAATTATGCATTGTGTTCAGATGCGGGAACACCTGCCATTTCTGATCCAGGATTCTTACTTGTTAGGGCGTGCGTTGAAGCAGGTGTGGTCGTCAGTTGTTTGCCGGGCGCCACTGCTTTTGTTCCAGCCCTTGTCGTATCTGGTCTTCCATGTGACAGGTTTGTATTCGAAGGGTTTTTGCCTCACAAAAAGGGGCGCCAAAAACGACTTCAAGCGCTTTTAGAAGAAGAGCGAACTGTTGTTTTATATGAAAGTCCTCACAGAATAATAAAACTCCTAAATGAACTCGTGAAATACGAAAGTTCTGATCGCAAAATTGCACTTTGTCGAGAGCTCTCAAAACTTCACGAAGAAATATTTAGGGGAACTGTGGCGGAGGCGATTTCGCATTTTGACGAGAAGGCGCCTCGGGGAGAGTTCGTTGTCGTTCTTGCGGGAGTATAGCGGATCTAGAAAATCACACGCTGGATTTCTGAAACGCGTTTGATGGGCACAAGTGTTAACCCTTTTGGCGTAGGAGGTCTTTTTCCATGACCGCTTACGAGCATCCGTTTCATTCCCAATCGCGCTGCTTCTGACATCCTTTCATCTAGTCTAGCTACGGGCCTTATCTCTCCGCTTAACCCTACTTCTCCGGCAAAACAAGTGTCACGGTCAAGAGGAAGATCCAGGCTTGAGGACAATATTGCTGCCACAACCGCGAGGTCATTTGCTGGGTCGCTTATTTTAAGCCCTCCTGCGAGATTAAGAAATACATCAAACGAGCCAAGTTTAAAACCACATCTCTTTTCAAGTACCGCGAGTAGCATGTTTAACCTGCGAAGATCAAACCCCGTTCCCGAGCGCTGAGGGGTGCCGTAAACGGCAGTACTGACAAGCGCTTGCATCTCTACCAACAGAGGACGTGCTCCCTCCAATGCAACAGAGATCGCCGATCCACTTGATGCTTCGCCAGCTTCACCTAAAAGCACTTCGCTGGGATTTTCTACCGCTTTCAAACCATCACCCATCATCTCATAGATCCCGAGCTCGGAAGTCGTACCAAATCTGTTTTTTGCAGCCCTCAACATCCGATATGCGTGATTGCGATCTCCTTCGAATTGAAGAACGACGTCCACCATATGCTCAAGTACTTTGGGTCCAGCTAGAGACCCCTCTTTCGTAATGTGGCCTACAAGAAATACGGGAAGCGCAAAAGACTTTGCATAGGCCGTAATTGCAGCCACTGATTCTCTGATTTGAGAAACTGAACCGGGGGCGCCGTCAACCTCAGGCTGGTCCAAAGTTTGGACTGAATCAATGACCAAAAGAGAAAACTGATCGTCTTGCAAAGCGTTTAAGACCATCGGCACCCTTGTCTCTGGAAGCACCATTAAGGATTTCGGAACCGCGCCTATACGCTGCGCTCTCATCCTTACCTGTTCTGGGCTCTCTTCACCACTGACATATAAAACCTTTGCACCAGAAGAACTGACCATCATGGCCACCTGAAGCATCAATGTGGACTTTCCTATTCCTGGCTCTCCTCCTAACAGGATTAACGATCCTGGCACAACACCTCCACCCAGGACGCGATCTAATTCCGCTTCCCCAGAGGAAAGTCGCATGATGTTTTCTATCGTGACCTCAGCGAGAGGCCTCGCTTTTTGTGTCAGAACACCTCCCTGAGGAGAAGCTGTAGCATATCTATGCGCGCGTTTTCCTGAATCTGGAACTGTTTCTTCCTTGAGGGAATTCCACGCTTTGCATCCAGGACATTTACCTACCCACTGAGAAGTAGAGGTCCCGCAATCGGAACAGAGATAACGGGTACGTGCTTTTGCCAAATCTGATTGTATTGCGCTATCTGAAAATCGAGACGGTACCCTGATGTGTTAGGCCGTTTGGCAAAAGGATCGTATACCAGTATGTGCCGTCCGCTGAATCGTCGCCGTACCATGCATTTGAGTTTTGGTAATTGTCATTTGTATAGACAAGGTTCCCCCATCTGTCAAAAATCCTTACCATTACATTGTCATAATTTTCAAGGTCTCTTATGTAAAAACTTTGATTCATTGTATCGGCATTCCTAGGTGTGAAAACGTTGGGAATCTCTATGGCACATTGATCAATTTCTACCTCCAACTGCCAAAGGAGTCCGCCGGGCGCACATGGATTTGCAAGCGACCCCTGGAGCGTTAAAACCTGTCCCCAACAGTCCTCTGAGAACTGCCAGCTCGAAAGGGTTTGTGATTCTTCATTCCCAAAGAAAACATATTCCCCATCGCACACTGTTGACCATGAAATGTCACTGTAGGGAGGTCCGGGCTGGAATGCATTCAGGTCAAACTCATATGGAATCTCTGGACACATTGTTATAATATCATCAAGCTGATCTGCAGGAACGCCATTCATGGCCGGATTAATCGTCGGAGCTTGTCCAATAAATAAAAACACACAGTGCTCTGTGACGCCACATCCATAGGGGTCTGCTATTTCAACACAAATGTCATTGCCATTGTATAGCCAAACTGGGTCTCCATTGTCATCAAAAAGGAGATTCCCGTTTGCGTCCGTCGCTTGAAGTACCTCGTCTATGGTCCAAGTCAATCCATTAGATCCATCAGGCCAAGTCGCGGTATATTGATCGTTTGGAAGCGTTAATTCAATCACAACGTCTCCACCTAAATCAATTCCTTCTCCGTCACAATCGGCAATTACGCCCCCAGCTTCTGCCGGAAATACATTGTCTATTTGGCTTACAATGTCCACGAAACCACAATCTGTATCGCCTAGCGGAAAGCACTCGTTTGTAACGGTCACACAGTATGAGCCAGTTGCATTTACAACCAATTCATCATCGCCATCCACTTCTGCGCCATTCCAAGTCCACTCATAATCCTGGTTTGCATTCTCATCTCCTTCGATGGGATCGATTGTAATTGAATCATTTTCATCACATAGGAACATGCTCTCAATCAGTGGGGCAAATAGCGCTGTTACCTCGACTTGTGCTTCATCTGACCCGCAACCATTTTCAATGACAACAACAATCGTTGCTTCTGTATATTCGTCGTAATCGTATTCGTTATTTAGAACATTGTCTGTTCCTGGGTATGGCCAGTTGATGGTCGCCGCTCCTCCTGCATCGGTGGTGTCCGCAAATAAGTCCAAATCTTCGCCTTCACATAAGAAAACTTCTGTTTCATTTAAGCTGATGGTTGGCGGAAGTGTAACCTCAACATCATAGCAATATGGAATGTTGCAATTCTCCTCATAGAAACAAAGCTCATACATCCCATACTCCGTAGGAGCCCAAAGGGTGTTGTACTGAAGCTCATTCTCAAACCAAGAAGTTCCAGGTCCGCTTACCTCATCCCAAACTCCAAATGCTGGCTGTGTTTCACATTGAGCGTCTGAGGAGTAGATGATTCCTGAGACTAGGTTGTTTATTTCCGTCAAGTTTTCACTGTTGTCACAATTGTATATTTGGACTTGGTTGTTCATGTCGGCATTCGGATCCGCGGAGATATATTCCACCTCTATAAAATCTCCGAAAGCAATCGGATATGCAAAATTATCAAAAGTGCTATTCGAAAGCGTTAACGTTGAAACCACCTCTCCATTTACATATACATTAACAAAGCTTCCCAGCCATCCCAAATCATTTGATGTAATCAGGTATATATTCAAATCTCCTTCATCAGAACTTGAGAACCCTCCTTCAAACATGACTGTGTCTAAGTCTGTACACATCGTCGGAATGGTGAAATCTGGAATCGTAGAGTCCACTCCATCGACCAAGAAAACACGTTGTCCGAAACATCCTCCCGCATCTTCGACAAGAAGTCGATACATCCCCGGCGCAAGCCAAGCTTCGTCCCCATTTGCCCCCACTTCATACACC
>JAQCID010000122.1 GCA_027618855.1 Bacteroidota bacterium
TTCGACTCATCATTCTATTTGCCCTGCGATCTCCAAGGATCACAGCGATAGAATCTTCAGGGTTTAATGCGATTCCTCGCTCATCAGTTCCACCTAAAAGCTTCTTTACGCGTCTTGGGAATTTCTCAATTAAAATATAATTGAAGCCATCCACTTGAGAGATGAATTTATCCACCTCTGGGTTCAGCCCCAAAGGGTTTCCAGAAAATAAATCTTGAAAAGTATAGAAATCAAATGGAATGCCTAATGACTTCTCTAGTTGCTTGTAATTGCCTTCGAAAACAAATTTATTTGAAGGGACTTTACTGATCACTCTAACTGAATCAGGAAGCAGAAGCACCCTTGCAAGTTCCACACCGAGCGCTGGAGACAGACTTATCCAAATTGCACTATCTCGTGCCATTCTCACATTCATCGTAAATGAATCTGTTTTCCCTTCGACATTAATTTCGGTGTCTAATTTGAATCCGATCCAATCCCATTTGAGCGCTTCTTTGTCATATCGCTTAAGGATATTGTTTGGATCTCTAGATCTTAAAGGCTTCCCATCAGCAATACGTTGTTCGTTTGAGCATCCCGTCATTAAAACGGAACAGATAACAAGTGCTGTTAGACCCCATATTTTAAGATGCCCCTTCATTTTATTCTAGAAAGCTTTTCGTTCAACCTTTTTTGTCCACCACCACTAACAATCGCCTTTTCCCACAACTCATGCGCCTTTTCAGATTGCCCCAATGACCATCGAATATCGCCCTCTCTTTCTAAGAAAACAGCATCAGGAGAATCGAGAAGGGCTTGGGCGTTAACAATCCACTCCAAGGCATCCGAATTACGGGTAAGGAGATGTAAAATTAATGCATGTGTGTCCATAAAATTTGGTTCATCAAGGATCATTTCATTTGCCAGAGTGCTCCACTTAAGTGCATCCTGCATTCGCTGGTTGTCCGAGGCCAAAAAATATGCGTGATTGTTCATTACATAAGGAGACTTATCAAGCAACAGACATTTTTCGAAGGCTTCATATGATTGTTCTTTCTGTCCGAGTTCTCGATAACATTCCCCCAATTCACTGTACATACTCGCTTCAGTGACAGGCAAATCGATCAATACGGACAAACCACTTTTAAAGTGTTTTACGGCAGTTTCATATTCCTTCAGCTGCTTGCGCCCCCCCCCTGAGTATAAATAAATGAGCGGCTCTAGAGGGAAGATCAAAGCGGCTTCGTCTCCGGCTTTGATCACCATCTCCCAGTCTTTTAGATGAAACAGCACGCCCAAATAATCGAGATGCCCCTCAAGCGAACCGGGATCATTAACAACGACTGTTGCAAGCGCTTCGCGCGCCTTTTCAATTTGTCCTATATCCAACCAATGCAAAGCCGCAACAAATCGGGATTGCCTGAATGGGTTTCTAGGGCGACCTGAAGAAGGTTCTTAAACCTCATCATTATTTCTGACCCCGGACTTGCAAATTCCAAATAGCCCAACATGATCTCAGATTTTTCCTGCAAGTCAATATCCTCTGATTGAAATGCGACAAGTAAAAGCTCAAACGCTTCATCTGTCTTTCCTATGGCGGTATATGATTCGGCCAAAGGGATGACGCTATTCATATAATATGGATGGTCTGTACGTAGCTTTTCTAAAATCAGTACAGAACGTTCATAGTCTTTATTAAATGCAGCCAGAAGACCCCGATGTAACGCAAAAGTGGGTTCATTTGGAAACTCCAAAGCGGAACGATTTATGAAAATATCAAAGCGCTCAATTTCGATATTGGCGTCTGAGATAAGTGCAAACTGATCTAGCCTCACATCGACATTTCTTGCGATTTCTTCTTCGTAAAATAATAAAAGCTGGTATGCGTGCCATGGCTGTGAAGCTGAAATGAAAATGTCAGAGCATTCTCTCAGGGCTTCTAAATCTCCAGGTCTTGCGTTAATCCAAACCTCGAAATCTACTTGTGCTTTGTCATAACTCCCTGTCGATACGAGTGCTTTCGCCCTGTGATATCTGTACCAATCGTTTTCTGGTTCGATCTCTATTGCTTGGTCTAAGTGTGCTGTAGCGGACTCATATCGACCTAAGTCGAAATCAATTCTTGCAAGATCGTAGTGAAAAGATGCGACACCAGGCGCTTCATCTGAGCATCGTAAGAAACATGTGTAAGCTGCTTCTTTGTCGCCCTTAAGTAGGTGTTGGGCTCCTTCGAAATAATTGCGTTGCAACGGTTCAGATGCAACGTCACCATTTGTTAAGACATGCTTCCCCCCAGAACATCCCATCATCGTGTTGAGTAGGAAAAAGCCGAATGCGATGTATGTAAGCTGTTGCTTCACAGTTTATTCTTCACGATTCCCCAAAGTACAAAAATCTCCAATGCTTACGTCCTGCGTCTTGCCATAAATGGAAGCTTTTGACCCGATCATCGCTCCCTTTAAATTCGAATTTTCAATGTGCGTGTCTCCCTGAATCAACGAGTCGCTAATTACAGAGCCAACAATCTTTGAGTTCTCCCCTAGACTTACATGAGGACCTATGATCGATCTGTTAATTTTCACCCCTGGGCCGATGTAACATGGGGGCGTAATGACACTATCTGTAATTTGAGCTGTAGCATCAATTCCGGTTTCATTGTGGAGCCGCCCTTCAGCTGAGAGTATTTCTAGAACTCTGCGATTTGTCTCAACGGTCACATCCTTGTTTCCACAATCCATCCATTCAAGGACTTCTCCAGGAATAAAAGTTAACCCTGACTTGGTCATGTTTCTCAGAGCGTCTGGGAGTTGGTATTCGCCAGAAAGCCGAATGTCATTGTCTATGAGATAGTCTAATTCTTTCTTAAGTCTAGCGCCATCTTTGAAAGAGTAAATACCGATCATCGCAAGATTACCCACGTATTCTTTGGGCTTTTCAACGTAATCGACAATCCCGCCACTGTCGTCGGTGACGATCACACCGAATGCCGATGGATCTTCAATCTTCTGTACGAAAAGGACGCCATCTGCCTCGGGATTAATTGAGAAGTCGGCTCGAAAAAGGGTGTCTGCAAATGCCACAACGACCGGGCCCTCTAAACATTCCGAACCACAAAGAATAGCATGTGCCGTTCCCAAGGGCTCATCCTGATAGCAAATAATACCTTCCGCGCCTAAACGACGCGCCACATCAAGTAGATCCTTCTCGCATTCGTCCCCAAATCGTCCAGTAACAAAAGCGATTTTCTTCACAGCCACAGGAAGAGTGCGAACGATGTCTTCCACGAGGCGTTCTACGATAGGAATCCCAGCAAGGGGTATTAACGGCTTAGGAGTTGTTAGGGTGTGAGGACGAAGTCTGCTTCCTCTTCCTGCCATCGGAATGATAATGTTCATCTTTTGCTTTTCTCGTTTATTGAATACCTGTACTACCAAAACCGCCATCTCCCCGATCAGTATCGGTGAGTTCACGAACTTCGTCCCACTCCACTTGCTCATATTTTGCAAGCACCATCTGAGCGATTCTCGATCCGTCTTCAACAGTGAAAGCGACGTCCCCGTGATTCACAAGTATAACTCCGATATCTCCTCTGTAGTCTGCGTCGATGGTCCCGGGAGCATTTAATACTGTGACACCATGTTTGTAAGCCAGTCCAGATCTAGGTCTCACCTGGGCCTCCATCCCAGGAGGCAAAGCCAACTTGATGCCAGTAGGAATCAGGCTGCGTTCCCCAGGTTGAAGCACGACGGGCTGGTGTAAGGAGGCACGCAAATCCAACCCCGCACTTTGTGGCGTACTATAATGGGGAAGTTGATGCTTCCCGTCGTTAATCACAGCGACTTTTACACTCATTTTCCTGGAAATTTTGCGCGACGTTTTTCAATAAATGCACTCGTCCCTTCTCGAAAATCCTCAGTTCCAAAGCACTTTCCAAATTCGTTAATTTCAACTTGATGTCCATCGATGCCATCCGTATAACCTGCCAGAATAGATTTAATAGCCCCAGCGAGCGCAGTAGGTGCGTTGCGGCCAATCTTATTCGCAATCCCAAGGACTTCATCCATTAATTCACTTTGTTCCACGACTCTATTTACCAAACCGCATGCCAAACCCTCTTCAGCACTAATCATACCAGCGCTTAACACCAATTCCATGGCTTTCCCCTTTCCTACAAGTTGAGCCAATCTTTGCGTACCTCCATAGCCTGGAATTACGCCAAGCGAAACCTCAGGAAGCCCCAACATCGCGTTTTTTGAAGCCACGCGTATATGCGCAGCCATGGCCAATTCTAAACCTCCACCCAATGCAAATCCATTGACCGCAGCAATCACGGGTTTTTCGCTCCTTTCTATTCTGTCAAAGAGACTAGACTGACCTAATGAGGCCAAGTCTTTTGCTTCGTCAGGAGAAAATTCGGCAAATTCCACGATGTCGGCACCCGCGACAAACGCTTTTTCTCCTGCACCAGTCAGGATGATTACACGAACCTCAGGCATAGATTGCGCCTCCTCAATTAACTCAGACAGACGAATTATAACTCTGCTGTTCAGGGCGTTAAGTTGATTTGGTCTGTTGATGGTAAGGGTTAGAAACCCCCCATTTAGATTCGATAGAATCAATTCTTCATTGTTTACTTCACTCATAATGCCAAATTAAGCACCAAGCGACGGATTTACGCAGTCAATTTGCTCCTTCCGGGACGGCTTTCTAACAAGTGCTTTGTGTATGAATTAGAGGGAGAATTAAAAATATTTTCCGCAGTACCT
>JAQCID010000123.1 GCA_027618855.1 Bacteroidota bacterium
TCGTTTGAATCAACTTGGTGCGGAACGCTTTAGAAGTTTTCCTTGACGAAATCCATCATCATGTCGAAAAGGTGGAGTCTCGTATTTCCACCATAAATGCCGTGGTTGCGATCAGGATAAGCAAAGAAATCGAAGTCCTTGTCAGCGGCGATTAATGCATTCACCATCTCCATTGAGTTTTGGAAGTGTACGTTGTCATCTCCAGAACCATGGACAAGGAGTAGGGCGCCTTCCAGCTTCTCAGCATGGTTTACCGGACTGTTCTCTTCGTAACCAGATTCGTTTTCCTGAGGTGTTTGCATGAAGCGCTCCGTGTAAATGGTGTCGTAGTACTTCCAGTTTGTTACAGGAGCGACAGAAATACCTGCATTGTAGACATCTGCTCCTTTCGTCATGCAAAGAAGTGTCATAAAACCACCGTAGCTCCATCCCTGAATGCCAATCCTTTCAGCGTCGACATAGGATTGTGCGCCGAGGTATTCCGCAAAATCAATAAAATCTTCAGTTTCTAGCTTGCCCAGTTCTTTGTACGTGCTGTGCTCAAATTTGCGGCCGCGAAGCGGAGTGCCTCGTGGATCAACTGAAGCAACGATGTAGCCCTCTTGTGCGAGGTATTGGTAGAACATGAGGTTTGCACCGCCCCAGCTGTCTGTGACTGTGTTGACGCCTGGCCCCCCGTAAATGGCAACATATACGGGATATGTTTTTGACGCATCGAAGTTTGGAGGGAGAATTTTCCAGCAATTGAGTGAGACATCTGAATCATTTGTGAACGTGAAGAACGTCTTTTCAGAATAATCATATTCAGAGAGGGTCTCGCGAAGAGAGCTGTTGTCTTTTAAGGTGCGCACCGTTTTTCCTTTTCTATTGCGGAGCGTATACACCGGAGGTGTGTTTGCATTGCTGTAGTTGTGGATTCTGTAGGTAAAATTTGCGGAAAAATCCGCGCTGTGATGGCCAGGTGTGTTGTCTAGCGTTGTGACGATGCCCTTTCCATTAACAGAGTGAAGATGTTGTTGCGTTGCGCCATTCATCGATGAGCTGAAGTAGATCATGTCTCTGGCCTCATCGTATCCGAAAAAATCGACAACATCCCATTCTCCCTCAGTAAGCTGAGTATGGGTTCCATCATAATCGAACTTGTAGATGTGATTAAAGCCATCTCGTTCACTGGTCCAAAGGAAGCTGTGTCCATCATTTAAGAAAATGAGATTGTCGTGTATGTCGATGTAGGTGTAGGCTGTTTCTTTGAAAATCTCTTTTGTGCCTAATCGGTTGTTTGGCAGCTCACCTTCTGCAAGTAAGAATCGCAAATCGTTTTGGTGTCTGTTCATCGTGAGGATACACAATGTTTCGGCATCATTTGTCCAAAAGAACCGCGGGATGTAATGCGCGCTTTTCGGAACCGCTACACCATGGTTGATTCCAGTTTGAACATCGTGGATGTATACCTGAACATTGCTGTTTACCTCGCCGGCTTTTGGATATTTAAAGATGTACGGCTCAGGGTATAATCCACCATACACAGGCATGTGCATTTGGCGAACGGCTGTTTCATCAAATCGATAGTACGCCAATTTCGTGCCGTCGGATGACCACTTCATGCCGTTGTCATCTCCAAATTCTTCTTCGTAAACCCAATCAGTGGCTCCGTTGATAATACTGTTTGCCAGACCGTCGTCGGTGACTTGTACTTCTGTCCCATCCATGAGGTTTGCAATAAACACATTGTTGTTTCTCACAAAGGCGACCTTGTCGGCAGAGGGAGAGAAGGTCGCAAGTCTTTGTTTGCCTTTGGAAAAGTCTGTAAGTGGGGTTGCAAGTTCTTTTGATTCGGTGTCGTAAATGTAGAAGTCAGCATAGAAGGAATGGCGGTAGAGAGACTCCGTATTCGTCGTCATCAGGATGTACCTTTCGTCCGTGCTGAATGTATAGCTGCTGAAGGATTCACGAGCGTCTTCAAAGGCATCGAGCGCTGTTACAATCGTAGATACCTTTTTCCCAGAGTTGTAAGAATACTTCTCAATGGTTGATCCCTTGTCTTGATCATAGTCACTGACAGTGTAGTGAGATCCATTTGCCATAGATCGAATTCCCCAAACTCCTTCAGAACGGAATTCTCCTCCCCAAATTTTTTCGTTTGAGAACGTTTGTGCAGAAATGCTAGATAAAGTAGAGGCGAGTATGAGCCCAAACAATACGTAGTTTGTTATTAATGTAGAAATGTTACGACTCATCTTGTATACGGGTTATTTTTGACAACGTCCAAGATACTAAATCGAGAATGATTGATGACAATGCCAGAGAACTATACTGAAAATTGCAGGAAGATTTTTGAGAAATTATTGCCTGCTGAGCGGATCCATTTTGAGGGAGAGGTCATGGGCTTTTTTTCAAAAGATGAAACAGAGGATTTGTGTTTCAGGCCCTGGGTTGTGGCTGAGCCTGAGTCTGTGGAAGAGGTTTCTTCGTTAGTAAGGGCTGCTTTCGACAATGACATCCCTGTCACTCCAGGAGGCGCAAGGACTGGCTTGAGCGGTGGCGCACTTGCTGTAAATGGGGGGCTTGTTTTGTCTCTCAGACGGATGAATAGAATCTTGAACATTGATTTAAAGAACAATCAAGTTGTCGTTGAGCCAGGCGTAATCACCGAAGTTCTGCAAAACGCAGTTGAAGAAAAAGGACTCTTCTATGCTGTAGATCCTGCGTCGAAGGGGACCTGCACCATCGGAGGCAATTTGGCAGAGAACAGTGGGGGGCCAAGGGCTGTTAAATATGGAGTTACAAAAGATTGGGTGTTGAATTTACAGGTTGTGTTGGCAGATGGTCAAGTGATCGAAACTGGTGCAAATACATTAAAGAACAGCACAGGATATAATTTAACGGCGCTGATGGTGGGGAGTGAAGGAACGCTAGGTGTGATTACACGCGCGACGCTTAAGTTGTTGCCCCTCCCGAAGTTTTCCGCATTAATGTTCGTGCCATTTAGAAATGTGTCGGATGCATGTCGTACAGTTTCTGAGATATTCCTGTCAGGAGAAACGCCTAGTGCACTTGAGTTTATGGAAAGTGACGCGATGGTCATGACCCAAGAATTTACAGGGAACAAAGAGATTCTTCTCGATCCAGATGACGAAGCATACCTCTTAATTGAGGTCGATGGTGCGAACGAAGAGGAAATCATGCCTCAGTGTGAAAGAATCCTTTCAGTGTTGGAATTGCAAAGCGCAGGGGAAGTTCTGTTTGCACAATCATCCGATGAGAAGGACAAGCTTTGGTTTTTAAGACGTAGGGTAGGGGAAGCCGTCAAGGCCTCAAGTATCTATAAAGAAGAAGACACAGTTGTTCCCCGTGCGAGGCTTCCTCAATTGATGAGTGCCGTAAAAAGTTTGGGGGATGAATACGGATTTCGGAGCATTTGTTATGGCCATGCAGGAGATGGAAATCTTCACATCAACATCTTAAGGGATGATTTGAGTGAAGAGATGTGGGCTGAAGTTTTGCCTGTTGCAATTCGGAAACTATTTACTGAAGTTGTCGCTTTGGGAGGGACTTTGAGCGGAGAACACGGCATCGGCTTCGTGCAGAAAGAGTATATGGACATTGCATTGTCTCCAGCTAACTTGTTAATTCAGAGAGGTATAAAGGATGTTTTTGACCCCAAGGGTATTTTGAATCCAGGCAAAATATTTCCGAATGAATCACACGAAAGAGTGTGAATAGATAGGAGGAAGTTCGTTTGGTTGTCCTCCACGATGCGCTAACTTTCGTTGTTGAATCTAAAGAAACAATACTATGGCACAAGACTTATTGAAGGGAAAAAAGGGCATCATATTCGGTGCGTTAAATGACATGTCTATTGCTTGGAAAGTAGCGGAGCAAGCCGTTGCGCAAGGAGCAGAAATTGTGCTGACAAATGCGCCGATAGCGATGCGGATGGGCACAATAAATGAGCTTGCAGCCAAATGCAACAACTGCCCCATAATTCCAGCTGATGCTACGAGCGAGGAAGATTTACAGAAATTATTCGAGGGTGCCATGGCGCACTTCGGTGGCAAAATAGATTTCGTTTTACACAGCATAGGGATGAGTCCAAATGTCAGGAAGGGACGTCACTATACCGATATTAATTACAAGTTGCTACAGACGACACTTGATGTCAGCGCGATTTCATTGCACAAGACTCTCGCGACGGCAAAAAAGCTAGATGCCCTGAATGAGTGGGGTTCGGTAGTGGCGCTTACGTACATCGCAGCCCAAAGAATTTTCCCCGATTATGGTGACATGGCGGATGCCAAATCGTTGCTTGAAAGTATCACAAGGAGCTTTGGCTACCATTATGGTGTGGACAAGAAGGTGAGAATAAACACGATCTCTCAATCACCTACGATTACTACAGCGGGGTCTGGAGTGAAAGGGTTTGATGAGTTTATCGCTTATTCCGAATCGATGTCACCTCTAGGCAATGCCGATGCTTTGGCATGCGCGGATTACTGTGTGTCGATGTTCAGTGATTTAACACGTTACGTTACCATGCAGAACCTATTTCATGATGGCGGTTTCTCCAACACAGGCGTAAGCATGGAGGTGATCTCAAAATTTGCAACTGACGCTTAATTCTTAAACGAACTTTTTATGGAAGTAATCAAATTCGGTGGCAGTTCATTGTTGAATTCCTCAACGATTCACAGAGTAGGCGAAATCCT
>JAQCID010000124.1 GCA_027618855.1 Bacteroidota bacterium
TGTACTGAACCACTGGAATGTTCTCCAGAAAGGTTTGTATTTTTCACTGATGTCTTCTTTCTCATCGATTAAACGTGCCACAACAAGCCAAAGGACATATGCCACGAGTGCAGCCAATCCATAGCCCAGCATGCTTTTCATGAGCATTTTTTCGAGAACGAACGTGGAGGCGAATGCGGAGAGCACCAAGAATGATGTAGAAACAGGTATTCCTTTCCTCGTGAGGGCTACCAAAGCGAGAGGTGCCATGGCGTGATACCATTGTGGTTCTATGTATGGAATCTTTGTGAGACGCCCGAAAGAAATATCTCCATCTCCGGTGTACCATCCGTAAACTAACGTGACAGTTAGAACGATAGAAGCGGCAATCCAAAGTTGCCACCACTTAAACCGTTCTCTATTTGAGGCGATCCATGTTCCGAGTGTTTGAATACTGTCGTTTGCAATTACTGAGTATCCTGCGAGGATAAATCCGATTGTCGTAAATAAAGCTACCATGTCTTCTTAAATAATTCGAGCGCAAGGTCCTTTAAAAGTTTTCAAGCTTTATGAATTCAAGGTTAAGACAATGTTAAGTTTTTCCTATGGGTGCTTTTTGTAAGGTAAAACCGAAGGTCGTTCCTGTACCTAGGGTTGAACGAACATGGAGGTTCCCACCGTGGGCTTCCACGATGTGCTTTACAATCGAAAGTCCAAGTCCTGAGCCACCAGCATGTCTCGAACGACTTTTGTCAACCCGGTAAAACCGTTCGTAAATGCGGAGTAAATCCACTTCACTAATCCCTATTCCGTCGTCGTCGACTTCGATCAAAATGTTGTCGCCCATATCGTAAAACCTCACCTTGGTTTTCCCGTTATCCACGCCGTAATTTATTGAGTTTACGAGGAGATTAGACAGGACTTGACGAATTTTATTTGGATCGCAGAGGACTTTGAATTCCTCTTCTTCTCGAATCTTAAATTGTATGTTGGCGTCTTTTGCCTTCCGGTCAAGGTTTTCAGCAATTTCAGAACTTAATTCGACAATATCCACAGTCTCCAGTTCGATGTTCATCGCTCCCGATTCTATTTTCGAAATACTATCTAGATCTTCAAGTAAGCGGGTCATTCTATCGATGTTTTTCTCCGCTTTAGATAGGAATTTTCGATTGATCTCGGGGTCGTCAATCCCCCCCTCCAGGAGTGACAAGATAAATCCTTGAATATTAAAAAGAGGGGTCTTCAGTTCGTGTGCGAGGTTTCCGATAAAATCCTTGCGAAAGGAATCGGTTTCTCGAAGAAGATTGATTTCCTCTATTTGGCCTTCCGCCCACTCCATGACATCTTGATTTGCCAGCTCCACGACATCTTCATCCATATTGATGGTCAGATCTCCACCACCTTTGACTTTGCTGATTGTTTTATAAAGGATTTGGATGCGGTGGTCTATGTAGTTCTCTATCGCATTGTAAATCACAAAATAACTAAGCTCTTCGAGGACGACTCCTACGATGATGGAAATGGCCCATAGATTTAAAGAATCAGACACCCTCAATACGACAAGAACAGCTACAGAACTAAGCACTCCTATGAACACAGAGGATTGCCTGGCGACGTTTTTGGGAGTGCGTTCGGAGGACATTTAAGAGGTTTTTAATTTGTATCCAACCCCTTTGATCGTCACAATCAAGTCATCCCCGAATTTCTCCCTCAGTTTCCTTATATGTACGTCAATGGTTCGGTCTCCGACAACGACTTCACTGCCCCAAATTTTATACATAATTTCTCCTCGAGTTTGGACCACTCCGGGTTGGCTACATAGTAAAACCAACAATTGAAATTCTTTCTTTGGCAGATTAATTTCTGCCTGCTTAAACCAAACGATGTACTTTTTTAAATCAATTTTAATTTCACCAACCTCGATATATTCCACGTTGTTCGTGGTCGATTCTAACGTTCTATTTGTTCTTTTCATCAGAGCGTTGACTCTGCTCATCAGAACTTTTGGCTTAATCGGTTTTAAGATGTAATCATCTGCGCCAGCATCGAAGCCGGCTATTTGGCTGTAGTCTTCTCCTCTCGCTGTAAGAAATGCAATCATCACATTTTCTAATTCGGTGATACTTCTGATTTTCTCACATGTTTCTACGCCATCCATTTCGGGCATCATCATGTCCAACAGGATGAGGTCGGGAGTGAATTCTCGCGCAACTTCGACCCCTTCTTCACCATTGATGGCGGTTCTTACATCGTATCCAGATTTCAATAAATTGTATGATAGAAAATCTAGAATATCGATCTCATCGTCTACGAGTAAAATCTTCTTCATGGCGTTCATGATTTAATTCTATTAAACTTAAGCGCATAGAGCATCCATTTCGGGAGTGGTTTTGAAGGTTCCCGTTTCTGAACATCTAGAAATAACCCCAACTTTTCCAAAATCGGAATTTTGTGTACCTCGATCATCTCTATCCAACATTCATCGGGGTCATCAATGTAAGTGCAGTGCACAGAAGTGTGATCCCCCATGCTTAATGCATCATCTGTATCACATCTGAACCCAAACCCATCTTTTTCAAGCGCTTGTCCCAGCTCTTTCATTCCCCTCACATCGAATCCGAGATGAACGATGCCGGTGTCCGCCCAAATACGGTCTTTAAAAATAAATTCACCCTTTCTGTCAAGCGCAAGAACCAACTCGATATAGGTAGTGCCCATCAATGATGAGAACCCACCTGTGCCCGGAGATGTTTGGCTTAACAGAACCCGGCGGTATCGTTCTTCCCCACCAGGCAAATGTGCCCAATCTTCAAAAGTCCCTTTCTTGTCATACACGACTTGATCATACCCCAGGATGGTGCAATAAAATTTGAACGCTGCATCCATGTCACTTACTCCGATGGTGCCTCCCATTATTCCCCCACTGGGATGTCCGTTACTCGTAAACCAGTTGTCAGACTCCAGTATTTGAAATAAGTTCCCATCGTAATCACGAAGGAAAAACGTAAGACGTCCCATGGGGTCCATCACCAGTGTGTCGTCACAACTGTCAGGGAGTATTGCGAATGCATGCTCATGCATCTTTCGTATATCTGGCGTTTTGACCATCGTCGACCCGATGCCCAAATCCCCTTGACGAAGTTTAAATACAGGGCCTGACGGTGCAAACGAAGTGGGGGATACGACTTCCACAGCACATCCACCCTGATGATTTAAAACCATGCTTGCCCGCTTCACAATCGTCTCTCCATTGCAATGTGAGTCCATCAGCGGAGCGGCCGCGATGGCATCAAAAAAAGGGATGTCTAAACCGAACAGTTTTCTATAAAGTTTCAGACTGGCATCCATGTCAGAAACGGCAATTCCCATATGCTGAATACCTTGGATAACGTAACTCATGCGGCAATGTCTTTTTGTATCATCTTAATGTAGTGTGTCCAAGATTTTCTCAAGTCATGGTTCCCTTCTGTCTCCCAAAATCTCCTCCCTTCGAGTGCATCACGGTGGTCGTGAAGATGCCCTTGTAACCATCCGTAAAATCTGTTGCCAAAAGTTGCCCAAGTCCAAACCCCAAGAAACCCCATCCAGAACTGTGGACTGTAAATGCCTGCCAATATTGCAATTAGCGTCCAAGATAGCGGGTAGATAAACATTGCGGAAACGACTTTCAGTGTGCTTCTAAATTCCAAAGCCTTCATTTGGTCTCCACGTCGGTTAATCAGATGTTGCTGAATCGCGGTGGGTGCATTTGCAATCCATGAAAAAGGGATCAGCAACACTGCCCAGACTTTCTTTTTCGACAAATTGATAGAATTTCTTCCCCAAGGTTCAGATCTCATCGAATTGTCAAATCCATATTCACGCAGATTTTTTGCGGCATCGATGACTTCACTACGCCACTTTTCACTTTTACCTGCTTCCGCAATTCGATCTAGCTCTGCAAGAATGACACCCCACTCTTTGCTTTTGGCTTTCGATGTGTTCATCGCGCGAACGTATGGATATAGATCATCATACATCTCAATGGGCCTTATGTCAATTGCGAGTTTGCTCATCGCTGCTTGAACACGAGCCGTTAACTTCATGAAATCGACGCATTTGGTTTTAACATCATATAGATCTCTCCATTCGATTTCTTTTCCTATCCTGAAGCTAAGTCTTCTTTTATATCCAGGATAATCTTCATAGTCTATGCCCACAGGGATCACTTTAAGCCCCATCAGTTTTTCAGACCTACTGACTGCCAAACCGATTAAGTCACTTAGCCCTCTTTTTAACCTTCTAATCGTCTTTTGTGACTTGTGATTTCCTTCAGGAAAAAGGGACAATACAGCACCTTTTTCCAATCTTTTTGTACAACAATCCCAAATTATTTCATTTCGTTCTTTCAAATCGAGAAGCCTGTCCCTCTGTCTGTAAATTGGGATGCCGTTGCAGTCCATAAGGTACTTGCGTACGAAGGGATTCCAAAATACATCTGCGCGTGTGAGCCAATGCAGCTGCGGCTTTAACAAACCGGAAACCACCATGGGGTCCATCAGTCCATTCTGATGATTGGAAACGAAAATCATCGGACATTTCTCATCAGGCAGATTCTCGACACCTTCATGACTCGCAATTCTGTGAAATCTCTTAATGCCCTGCCTCACCAATTCTCTTGTTAGAAAATGTGTCAGTGTTACCCTTTGAACAGGTGGAGTTATAATGGGTCTGCGATCCTTACTC
>JAQCID010000125.1 GCA_027618855.1 Bacteroidota bacterium
CCTATGTTTGGGGAAAGGTGAATAGCTTTATGATCTTTCGTGTCTATGTGGAGTCCCGACGTGAATTAAACCCGAAGCTTAGGAAGGGAGCTGTTCAAGTAGAAAGGGTATTCAGATATGGTGCGAGTTTGGGTTTTGAAAAGCCGGTCTACTTAGTGATAGGATATCCGGAAATACCTTATGAAATTTTAGTTGATGAACCGTATGACCCAATCGAACATTTTTATAACGATATCTATGGTCGCTCATCTTGGGTAAATGGCTTAGATGAAATGACAGTCGTGCCTGGAGTTAATGCCAGTTATGGTTTGACGTTTGAATATGGAAATGAAAGGTCGTCAACCCGCTCTGTAGAAGTCGGGGCGACAATCGACGTCTTTTATAGGCCTGTTGAAATAATGTCCGCGCAATTTGTGGACAGTAAATTTGCGTTTTTGAATCTATACTTGAAGTTAGGGGTAGGATCAAAGTGGACTCAAGCCCGCTGAATTTCATCAGAAAGTCACGAACTTTGTACCATGTCTGAACAATCTGCAATAGAAAAACCCAACCGCATCCCCAAGCCAAATTGGCTCAGGGTGAAATTGCCTACTGGCGAGACTTACAAGAAGGTTCGTGAAATTGTATCGGAACATAAGCTCCATACGATTTGTGAAAGCGGTCATTGTCCAAACATGGGTGAGTGTTGGGGAGAAGGGACTGCGACTTTTATGATTCTAGGTAACATCTGTACTCGATCTTGTGGATTCTGTAGTGTATCTACAGGCAGACCTGAACCAGTTGATGAATTTGAGCCTTCAAAAGTGGCGAAATCCGTCAAGCTTATGAACGTTAAACATGCAGTAATTACCTCCGTCGATCGTGATGAATTAAAAGATGGTGGTTCTGAGATTTGGGCAGCAACAGTACGTGCGATAAGACAACAATCTCCAGGAACAACTCTTGAAACGCTCATTCCTGATTTTGCGGGCAAATGGGAAAACCTTCAACTTATTATTGATGTTGCTCCAGAAGTTGTAAGCCACAACCTTGAGACTGTCCGTAGACTGACGAAAGGGGTTAGAATTCAAGCCAAATACGACCGATCTTTAGAAGTTTTAGAGAGATTAGGTAAGGCTGGGATAAGAACGAAAAGCGGTCTTATGCTTGGTCTCGGAGAGACAAAAGAAGAGGTGATTGAATCTATGGATGATCTCAGAAATGTAGGTGTGAACGTACTGACATTAGGTCAATATTTACAGCCAACGCCTAAACATCTGCCTGTTGTTGAGTTCATTCATCCAGATCTTTTTGATGAGTATAAAGACATCGCACTTTCAAAAGGTTTCATGTATGTTGAGAGCAGTCCTTTAGTTCGGTCTTCATATCATGCAGAAAAACATGTGAAATAACGTGTATTGTCGTAACTTTCCCCGGCATTTTAGATTGCAATAAAAACGAAAATATGGTATCAAAGTATTTGACCCTTGTAGCCCTTTTGGCTGTAGCAGTAATTTGGAGTTCAACTCTTCATGATGAATCTACCGACCTCACAGAGCCTATTTCATCCACTTACGCTCCGCGTTTGGACGGCAACCAGGCTTCACGAGACGCAGCTGGAGCAGCTGAGATCACCCGCATGCTTTTAGGGGATGTCGAGACTGGAGAAATTAACTCAAGTGGACTTGCCCATCTTAGAAATCAAGTGTTAAAGTTTGCGTCTGCTCAAGCGCGTGCAAACACAAAAAACACAAATCTTTCTTGGGTTGAAATGGGTCCTGACAATGTGGGTGGTCGTACGCGTGCGATTGTGCCTGTGAACGAAAATTTAATTTATGCAGGTGCTGTCTCTGGAGGTCTTTGGAAATCGTTGGATGGTGCAAACACTTGGAATCAAGTAGAGGGCTTCCCTATCCTTATGGTGGCGTCAATTGCAGTTGCAACGAATGGTGATATTTACGTAGGAACGGGTTCTCAGTTTGATGGTGCAGGTGGAGATGGTGGCTCTGGATTTCGCGGCCGTGGTATCTGGTGGAGCAACGATGGTGGTGAAACCTTTAACATCGTTGAAGGTACAGACCCGGGCGCATTTTCAGGTGGAGATTGGTCATCGAATGATGCTTTAGTCAAAGACCCTCTCGCAAACAACAGAGTTTGGTATGGGTCAAATGACTCATTTGGAACGATAGAAAATGGTGTGATTGATGGGAATTCTACTTCAGGAGGACCTACAGGTGGAGTGTCCGATATTGCGATCGCTCATGATGGAAGCTATATGCTGGTTGCTGCAACGAACGGACGTGTTTACCGTTCTACAAACGATCTTCTTTCTACTTTCGAACCCATCACTGCTGGAGGATCGAATACAGGAAGCTTGCCACAAAGTGGTATAGGCCGCGCACGAATTGCGATATCTCAAGATGATCCAAATCATGCATTTGCGCTATACGCTACTTCAGGTGGAAGCTTCTATGGTCTTTACCATTCAGATGGAGCTTCAGAAATGGGTTCTTGGACAGTATGCTGGCCTGGAGGAATAGATACTTCAACACCTCTTCCTAGATCTCAGGGGATATATGACCTTGCGTTAGGGATCAAGACAGGGCAACCTGACCTCGCTTATGTAGGCGGTATTGAATTGTGGCGCTCAGGTCCAAATCAGCAAGCTGAGCAGGCAGCTGCTTCGTTTGATTTCCCAGGTTTTCCTTATGGCGTCCATGCGGATCTTCATGAGATTGTTTTCACGCCTGCAGGAACGATGTTTGTCGCTTCTGATGGTGGTCTGTACAAGAGTGACAATGGAGGAAACAGCTATACGGAGTGTAATTTTAAGTACAACGTCACTCAATTTTACGGCATCGCTCATAGCGCTCGAGGTGCTGTGTTGGGCGGAACTCAAGACAATGGCTCTTTATTTATCCCCACAGGTAATTTCTTTTTAAGTGAGTTAAATGCCGTTGAAGTTCACGGTGGTGATGGATTTGATTGTTCGATAAGTCAAGTCACCGAGTCTACCGAACATACATATGCTTGGTTTGCCGCTTCTCAAAATGGTGGGCTAACCCGTGGCACCATCACCCCTTCAGATTACTCTAATCTTGGCGGTTTCTATGACAATGACATCTCAGATTTGATTGATGATCAAGGTGATTTGGGTCAGTTCTATACTTGCTTGCGTTTGTATGAAGACACAGAAGATGAGGAGAGTCAACAACAGATCATCCTTGTTAATCCATACACTGAGAGTGTCACAGACAGTACGTTTTCTCTAGCTACAAATAGCCAAAACCTTCCCTTAGAATATACCCTTTCTGAGGGTGAGGAGTTGATGTTTTACGACACGCTTGTTCGTCCTGATCGTACGTTATTGTCTGCACTTGAAGAGGATCCTGATTATTTTTGGCTGGAACCACAAATCGCTATCGAACAGTTTATCTGCGTCAATGACACTTTGGGTGAGGAAACAGTACAGGTTATTCTTGAGATTATCCCCAACCTTTTAGATACAGTTGTTTTGGTTGATGAAATTGAATTCGATGTGACCATAGACCTTGGAAACGACACTATTTTCGGTGAAGAAGTTCAATTCGATATTGTAGAGAATTGTGACACGATGTACTTTCACCCAGGTGACACGATGTACAATGAGCCTGGTAGAATACTCGTTCATGATCCATACACGGCTTTATTCTCAATTGGTTTTATAGGGAATCAAGGAGTTTGGATGACGAGGGAGGCACTTAATTTTAATACAACTCCTGATTGGATTCGTTTGGGCGCAGCTCCAGGAGGTTTCACTGGAACGAAGTCTATTGAATATGTTGTGAATGATGAGGAGCACGCTGGCGATGTGATGTTCGTGAGCGGTTGGAATGGTACTTTGGATCGTTTTTCTGGCCTGAAAGAAGTGTATTCTCAAGAAGATGTGGAGGAGCATGTTGTGATAGACCAAATCGTGTCTTCTGCGGGTAGCGCAATCACAGGTGTAAGTGTCGACCCCAACAACGCAAATCACGTTGTGTTTACCGTAGGGGGATATGGCTCCGTGGGTGCAGGTAAAGTTCGTGAGTCTTGGGATGCCCTTTCTCCATCACCTACGTTCGCAAATATTTGGTCTGTTGCAGGTTTGGGAAATATGCCTATATATGATGTGGTCATTGATTTCCAAGATGCATCGGGTGCGACGATTGTGATTGGAACAGAGTACGGTGCCTTTGTGACAGATAACGGAGGAGATGATTGGACAATTTCTAATCTAGGTATGGCTTCGACATCAGAGTCTCTGACAGCGCCAATATTTGACTTGAAGCAACAATGGCGTTCTGATACAAGATGGAGTTCTCCAACAAATACAGGAGCGATCTACTCTGGAACGCATGGTCGTGGAATCTTTCGTTCAGACACCTTCTTAGGTGCGGATGAGGTTGTTGTGACTGATCCTAGTCCACAAGGTCTACTTATTTACCCTAACCCGGTAAACGGATCGTCTGTCCAAATCAGTACTGTGGGTTTCTCGGGTGCTTCAGTTGAGATATATGATCTTCAGGGGCGTATCGTTTATTCTGACGATGTCGAGAACAATCAAGGGTCTGACAGAATTATGCTGGACGTGAGTACACTGTCTAATGGAACCTATGTGGTTCGTTTGGCAAGCCAACACAAGTCATTGGCTTCTAAGTTGGTGATTCGTCGAT
>JAQCID010000126.1 GCA_027618855.1 Bacteroidota bacterium
GTTTTATACTCAACTACAAATTTGTTGAAGAGAAGCCACAGGGTACCATTAAAATTGCGCTTCGTTACGATGATAAAACACGTCGTCCTGCAATAACTGAGGTGAAACGATTCTCTAAGCCTGGTCTTCGTAAGTACGGAAGTGCTTCGGAATTGCCTAGTGTTCTAAACGGCCTTGGAATCAGCATCATCTCAACAAATAAAGGGTTGATGACAGATAAAGAGGCGCGTCGTTTAAACATCGGAGGTGAAATTCTATGTACTGTTTACTGATAATTCAAGAGAAAAAATGTCACGAATAGGAAAATCCCCGATTAGTATACCTGAAGGTGTTACTGTAACTATAGATAATTCTACAGTTACCGTTAAAGGACCTAAAGGCGAACTTGTACAGTCAATTGATGATTCAGTAAGTATTAGTGTTGAGGACAATGTAATAACCCTTAGCAGATCTTCTGAAGATAAAGGCATCAGGTCTAAGCATGGCTTATACCGCGCTCTTATATTTAATATGATTGAGGGAGTTACGCAAGGCTATACAAAAGAACTTGAACTTTACGGAGTAGGTTTCCGTGCATCTTCAGAAGGGCAACAACTAACGCTAAGTATAGGGTTCAGTCACGCCATTGTTATGCAACTACCTGCAGAAGTAAAGCTTGATGCTGATACAAAAAAAGGTCAACCACCATATGTTAAGTTGGAGTCTCACGACAAACAACTTATCGGTACGGTAGCCGCAAAAATTCGCTCACTACGTAAGCCAGAGCCTTATAAGGGCAAAGGAATTCGTTATAAAGGTGAAATAGTTCGTCGTAAGGCTGGTAAGACGGCTACTAAATAATTGAAGTTATGTCTAAGAAAAAAGTATTAGCTCGTCTAAAAATAAAGCGCCGCGTCCGCGGTAAGTTGTCCGGAACATCTGATCGTCCAAGACTTTCTGTATTCCGCAGCAACAAGCAGATTTATGCCCAAATTATTGACGACTCAAATGGTCGGACATTAGCTTCGGCATCTTCCCTAACGAAAGAGGGGACAAATAGTCAACCTAAGCTAGAGCAAGCCTCTACAGTAGGTACCATGATTGCCGAACAGGCAAAAAGTGCAGGAGTGAGCAATGTTGTGTTTGATCGCAATGGCTACCTGTTTCATGGACGTGTTAAACAATTAGCGAATGCTGCCCGTGAGGGGGGTCTTAAATTCTGACAATTATGAATCAAGGACAAGGACAAGATAAACGCAATCAACGCCCAGGTGGACGTCGTGAACAACAGAGTCGCACAGGCGATCCTGAATTGAAGGAACGTTTGGTGGGAATCAACCGTGTAGCAAAAACTACAAAGGGTGGTCGTACTTTCAGTTTCAGTGCGACTGTTGTAGTAGGTGACGAGAAAGGAAAGATCGGACACGGACTTGGTAAGAGTCGTGAAGTAGCTACAGCAATACAAAAAGGTATTGACAATGGCAAGAAAGATATGATTACGGTTCCCGTGATTAACGGTACAATTCCACATCGTCAAGAAGCTAAATTTGCTGGAGCTCATGTACTCATCCGTCCAGCCTCTGCTGGTACTGGTGTTATTGCAGGAGGAGCGATGAGAGCTGTTCTTGAAAGTGCAGGTATTACAGATGTACTCGCCAAATCGTTGGGATCTTCAAATCCGACAAACGTTGTGAAAGCAACATTTAATGCATTAAGTATGCTTCGCGATGCGAAGACTATCGCAAACGCTCGCGGAATTTCCGTAAACAAAGTATTCCAAGGCTGAACTGAAGTATTATGAGTAAAGTAATAATTACACAAGTCCGTAGTGCAATCAACCGCACCAAACGTCAAAAAGACACGATCGTCGCTTTGGGGATAAAAAAACTGAACAATCCTGTCGAGCATGAGGCAACACCTCAAATACTCGGTATGATTCGTAAAGTGACTCATCTCGTTAAAGTCGAAACTAAATAATCTCAACCAGCATCAAAATGAATCTAAGCAATCTAAAACCTGCATCAGGATCTATTAAAAAGCGCAAGCGAGTTGGACGCGGAGAAGGATCTGGCCATGGTGGCACCTCAACTCGCGGACATAAAGGAGCTAAATCTCGCTCTGGATATTCTTCAAAAATTGGTTTTGAAGGTGGTCAAATGCCATTGCAACGCCGTGTTCCTAAGTTTGGCTTCGTGAGCCCTAACAGAGTTGAATACAAAGGCATCAACCTTGACACTCTTCAAGAATTGTCTGAGAAGATAGGCAAGACGAATCTTGTCCCTCAGGATTTAATCGACAATGGATTGGCTGGAAAGCATGATTTGATTAAAATTCTTGGTCGTGGAGCAATTTCATCAAAAATTGATGTGACTGCTCATCAATATTCAAAATCTGCAACATCAGCTATTGAGGCTGTGGGCGGAACGATGGTAACCATTGATAGATTTGCGAAATGAGATTTTTCTCTAAAATAGCCGATATATGGCGCCACGAGGAACTTAGAAATAAGATTGGCATTACGCTTGGTCTTATTCTAGTATACAGAATTGGATCGTTTATCGTCCTTCCTGGAGTGAATCCTGATGCTTTAGCTGATCAGTCCGAAGGTCTGGGCGGACTGCTTTCATTATTCACGGGTGGAGCTTTTTCAAGGGCTTCAATTTTCGCTCTTGGTATCATGCCTTACATCTCGGCATCGATTATCATTCAACTTATGAGTATTGCTGTTCCAGCTGTACAGAAGATGCAACAAGAGGGTGAGAGTGGAAGAAAGAAAATCACACAGTATACCCGATTTTTAACAATTGCAATTGCATTGGTTCAAGCGCCTGGATATCTCGCATCAACTGTCGTTTCTGCGGTAGCTGTACCAGACACTTTGTGGTGGTTCTCTTCAGTCGTGATCATTGTAAGTAGTACACTCGTAATCATGTGGCTGGGCGAAAGGATTACTGACAAAGGTGTCGGAAATGGGATCTCTCTTCTCATTATGATTGGTATTATAGCGACATTCCCTCAGTCTCTGATTCAAGAGTTTATGCATCCGGATTCGACAGTATACTTCTTCTTGGTAGAAATTGCTTTCTTTCTTGTTGTTATTGGAGCAAGTGTTGCTTTGGTTCAGGGAATCCGTAAGGTGCCAGTACAAATGGCAAAGCTTCAGCAAGCTGACAGTCAAATGCCTACTGGTTCAGGAGCACGTAGTTTCATACCCCTTAAAGTCAATTCATCTGGAGTGATGCCAATTATTTTTGCTCAGGCAATCATGTTTGTCCCTCTTTATTTGACTCAAGCTGAATCTTTTCAGAACAATGAGTTTTTGCAGAGTCTCAGCGATTTTAATGGTGTAGGGTACAATGTCTTGTTCTTTTGCATGATTGTAGCGTTTACATATTTCTATACAGCCATTACGGTGAATCCGAATCAAATGGCGGATGACTTGAAACGCCAAAATAGTTTTGTTCCTGGAATTAAACCTGGACGTGCTACTGCGCAATTCTTAGACAGTGTTTTATCTAAGATCACTCTTCCTGGTGCTTTATTCTTAGGCTTAATTGCAATCCTTCCTGCGATTGTATTCAGTTTAGGGTTAACACATTCACAACCTTTTTCTATATTCTTTGGCGGAACATCGCTATTGATTATGGTTGGAGTTATACTTGACACTCTTCAGCAAGTTGAAAGCTATTTGCTTTCTCGTCATTATGATGGCTTGATGAAGTCTGGAAATATGCGTAACCGCTCACAGTCACCTGTGGGAGGGTTAGGCGGATAATACGTTATGGGTTTAGGCAGACGAATCCGTGTTAAAACGGAAGAAGAAGTCGAGCTCATGCGAGAGAGTTCATTGCTTGTTGGGAGGACTTTAGCAGAAGTAGCTGTACTGGTTAAGCCAGGAGTTACAACGCTTCAGCTAGATGCCATTGCCGAGGAATTTATCCGAGACAATGGTGCCGTGCCAGGGTTTAAAGGATATGGGGGTTTCCCCAATACTCTTTGTACTTCGGTAAATAGTGCTGTAGTTCATGGAATACCAAATGATTCTCCATTGGAAGATGGAGATGTGGTTTCTATAGACTGCGGAACGCTGAAAAATGAGTTTTATGGAGATAGCGCATACACCTTTGAGGTGGGAGAGGTAAATCCGGAAATTCAGAAACTGTTAAGGGTCACAAAGGAATGCCTTGCTTTGGCCATTGAACAAGCGGTCGTAGGTAAGCGCATTGGCGATATAGGAGCTGCTTGTCAAAAGCACGCTGAATCATTTGGATTTGGAGTGGTAAGAGAATTGGTTGGACATGGATTGGGGCGAGAGCTTCATGAAGCACCAGAAGTTCCTAATTATGGCCGCCGTGGAAACGGGCCACGTTTGGTAGATGGCATGGTGCTAGCTATTGAACCGATGATCAACCTTGGAGGACGTGAAATTCGTACTCATGAGGATGGTTGGACGATTGTGACACTTGACAATATGGTCAGTGCTCATTTTGAACATAATATTGTTGTTCGAAAGGGTCAGGCCGATATCCTCTCAAGTTTTTTGGAAATAGAAAAAGTTATTAATAAAACGAAATAGATCTAAATAAATAGAAGTTAATTTATGGCGAAACAACCATCGATCACTCAAGACGGAACTATTCTTGAAGCATTGTCAAACGCAATGTTCAGAGTAGAATTAGAGAACG
>JAQCID010000127.1 GCA_027618855.1 Bacteroidota bacterium
TTAACACAAGAAACTGAAGAGAATTTAATATGCCTTTGCAAAAAGGACTCTCCTAGAGCTTGGATTCCCTGTCTTTATGCATAATCCTGGAGACAAGTCCCCATCAAAAGGAAGGCACCGAATTGAAGCTTTGGTCTCTTGGGAGATTAAATCTTCTGTTTCAGATGTGCCATCCCAATGCGCCATCACGAACTGACTGTTCTTGATCGCTTTTTTGAAATCATCCCAATTGTCAACTTCGACAGTATTTGAGGTTAACCTGTCCGAAGCAGATGTAAATAGATCTGATTGAATGGTTTCGAGGAGGGTTTTGACATTTTCCACGATTCCGTCTAGAGATTCAAAAGATTTCGTGCGCGTATCTCGGCGGGCGAGTTCGCATGAGTTTTTCTCGAGGTCACGAGGGCCCACGGCCAGTCTAAGGGGAACGCCCTTCAGTTCGTATTCTGCAAATTTCCAACCTGAACGTTTTGAATCGTCCGCATCGAGCTTGACACGTATGCCAGCGCCACGCAACTCAGATTCGATCTCTTTGCACTTCGCAACGATTTCATCCATTTGCTCCTCACCTTTATAGATCGGTACGATGACCACTTCAATCGGCGCAAGCTTGGGAGGGAGAACGAGACCGGCATCATCTGAGTGCGTCATCACAAGCGCACCCATTAAACGTGTAGAAACACCCCAAGAAGTGGCCCAAACCAATTCTTGCTTGCCCTCTTTTGTGGCAAATTTCACATCGAACGCACGTGCAAAGTTTTGGCCCAAAAAGTGTGAGGTTCCAGCCTGAAGCGCCTTCCCGTCCTGCATCATCGCCTCAATACATAGCGTATCAAGCGCTCCTGCAAACCGCTCACTTTCAGTTTTATTCCCTTTGACCACGGGCATCGCCATCCAACCTTCAGTGAATTTGGCATAAATATCTAACATCTGGCGCGTCTCTTCCTGCGCTTCCTGCTCGGTTGCATGGGCCGTATGTCCCTCCTGCCAGAGAAACTCCGTCGTCCTCAAAAACAAACGTGTACGCATCTCCCAACGAACCACATTTGCCCATTGATTGATCAGGAGTGGAAGGTCGCGATAGCTCTGAATCCACTTGCGGTATGAATTCCAAATAATGGTTTCAGAAGTAGGCCTTACAATAAGCTCTTCGTCAAGTTTCGCATCAGGATCCACAATCAGCCCTCCTCCATTGGGGTCGTTTTTCAAGCGGTAATGTGTCACGACAGCACACTCTTTTGCAAAACCTTCTACGTGGGCAGCTTCTTTTGACAGATAGCTCTTCGGAATAAAAAGCGGGAAATAAGCATTCATATGCCCCGTCTCTTTAAACATCCCATCCAGAACGTCTTTCATCCTCTCCCAGATGGCATAACCATAGGGTTTAATAATCATACATCCCTTCACATCTGAGTGTTGAGCAAGGTCTGCATCAACAACAATTTCGTTATACCACTTGCTGTAGTCTTCGTTCCTAGGTGTTAACTTCTTCGCCATCTTGAGTTTGGTACGGTTTGTGTAATTCTGTATTCGTGTAACTTTACACTGTGCGAAAGTACGAATTTGATTACCTTGCTAATCTATAAGATATGAATTTACCTGTACAAATTTTCAAATTGCCATTCGCCTTACTGCCTGTATTGGCATTTGTTGGGTGCGGCTTGGGACCAAACCTTTCCAGTTCGCTTGAATCTGACGAGCTGTATCTTGTATCAGGCGAGGAATTCATCACAGATGCAGAGTATCTCGCATTTGCTTCGAAGGACCTCCAAAGCTTCGATTCTGACGACTACTATTACGAAGATTCAAACGACAACAACAGCTCATCCGACAATTATTCTTCGGGCATGGGCAACTTCAACCAATACGGAGGCCTCGGATTGGGGTCATATTTCAACCCATTTGGGGGGAACAACTACGGGTACGGAAACAACTACGGGTACGGAAACAACTACGGGTACGGAAACAACAACGGGTACGGAAACAACAACGGGTTCGGAAACAATTTCGGATACGGAAACAACAACGGGTTCGGAAACAACTACTGGAACAACTACGGATACGGAAATAATTTCGGATACGGAAACAACTACGGATCTGGTGGAGGTTATTACGGGTCGGGAACCTATTCTGGCGGAGAAACATACTACACGAGCTCGATACTCGTGGGTCCCAGAACACCCTTACTCACAGGCACTTTGACAAATAGCAATTACACTGGAGGGCGACTTAGAACAAACCGTACTGAGGAAGTGAATACTGATGTGAATACCACAAGCGAAAAACCGTCTGCGAAAAAGAACAGGTCGATTTGGAATTGGGAGACGCCATATACGTCTACTGAAAGCGTCAGAACGAACACAAGTAGAACGCCAAGGTCGAATACATCGACCGAGGACACCAACCCCAGTCGTTCAAATACTCCAGTGATTAATTCCCGTTCGAATACAAACAATTCGAAATCGACATCAAGCGGTACTTCCACTCGCACTTCGGGAAGCCAAACGAACAGCGGGAAATCGAGTAATTCATCAAGTCGCACAGGCAGCAGACGTCCTTAACACTTCACATGATGAATCATTACATGACATGCAAAATGGCGCGTGCGGGGGGACTTGTACTGTTTGCTTTTGTTTCGCTGTTTTCCTTCCACACGCTTTCAGCCCAAAACGAAACGGATGTGCTGCGTTACAGTTTGACAGAATCCCTCGGTTCAATAAGAACTACTGGGATGGGAGGCGCTTACGGCTCGCTGGGTGCAGATCTCGCCTCTTCAGTCATTAACCCTGCCGGCATAGGCATGTATCGAAGAGGTGACGCGAGTCTTTCTATGGGGCTACATTCAAGCAAAACGAAAACATCACTAAGCAGCTCGATAAGCTTACCCCAAACTGAAAATGACCTGTCCGCTACGGTAGGGTCAATTGGACTCGCTTTAACGATACCAAGCGTAAATCCAGACTGGCCATTTGTCACTGTCGCAATATCCCATCACAAACGGGCAATATTCAATCAGGTATTGAAACTTGAGGATACTGAATTTCAACAAAGCTTGCTTGGTGTATTTCAAGGTTTGGCCACAGGAGTTCACAACGAAGATTTAAACAATGGAGAGTATCCATTCACCGCATCTCTGGCTTGGTATACATACTTGTTAGATCCTTTTTTAGACAGTGATGGAGAAGTGGACAATTACAATTACGTGACACCCTTTGAGACGAACACCCCTGTGATGGTCGATCGCAGTATCGAACGGTCAGGGAATATGGGTGAGACGCAATATTCGTTTGGGGGAACATTTAGAGATCGAATCAGCGTAGGGGCCACTGTAGGAACGTCGAAAGTCTATTTTTCTGAGGACTCAAGACATACTGAAACGCCACTTGACCCTGGGACTGATCTCGCTGAATGGACCTATTACGAATCATTGGTGGTAGAAGGGACAGGAATTATAGGACGCCTAGGCGTAATCGCAAACATCTCAAAATCGATGAGAGTTGGAGTGGCATGGCACAGCCCCACAAGATTAAGACTTACCGACACATACAGCAGGTCTGTAAACAGCACATGGAAAGACGGTGAGGTGTATACTGCAGACTCACCTGAAGGAGGGTACGAGTACCTCGTAGTTACGCCATCAAAAACGATTGTAAGTGGATCCTTTTTAATTGGAAAGATTGCGCTCCTGTCGGCGGATTACGAAACAACAAACCTTTCGAACGGAAAACTGAAAAATGTAGACAGCTGGCTTTCTAACGGATATGAATTCGAAGCTGAAAATGCGTCTGTAGAAGCCAGTTACAACAGAGTTCACGAGGTGCGTATAGGTCTAGAGATGAGGATTGCGAAAAATTGGAGGATACGCTCCGGCACGGGAATGGTGACATCACCGTATTCGATGGCATCAGGTGTCATGTCAAATGGGACACGTTACAAAGCAAGCCTAGGTACTGAATTTAGAAACGAAGATTGGTATGCTGGCGTAGCTTGGACAAGAAGCTGGTTTGAAGAAGACCTATACTTTCTAGACCCTGAGCTACAAGGTGACCCAGCAAATCTATCTCGCAGCCTGGGAATGTTATCTATCGGTGCCGGAAAAAGACTCTAAGCAAATATGAATAAAGCACTCACACTACTCATAGCCATTGCAATGACCACGTCATGCAATAAGGATTGTATCACACTCAACGAACAGAATTATTTGGTGTTCGGCCACTTCTATGGAATGTGTGCTGGAGAGTGGTGCGTAGAAACCTATAAACTGACGGACATGAAATTATATGAGGATCTCATCGACGATTATTCTGGTCAAAATTTTGAGTTCGTGGAATTGGAGAATGAGACGTTTGAACAAGTGAGTGATTTGGTTGACTTTTTTCCCAATCAACTTCTTAGTGAAGAAGAAACTGTGTTCGGTTGTCCCGATTGTTCTGACGGGGGGGGACTGTTTATTCAATACTCGGACAATGGAAACCTGAAAAGCTGGCGAATCGACCAATTTCAAAACAATGTACCCAGTTATTTACACAGCTTTATGGATCAAGTAAACGAGGCCATCGAACTGATAAATAATTAAGACACCTTGAAGTCATTTGGAGAATCTGGCAAAAAAGAATCTCTTGGTTTTGCAACAACGAAAAAGGGCCCGCTGAATT
>JAQCID010000128.1 GCA_027618855.1 Bacteroidota bacterium
ATGCCCCATAAAAGGAATGATAATGAGTGCAATTGCAACTAATAAATGATTGACTGTTAATTTCATGTCGATTTTTTATTCATATCTGTAGACTGCAATTTACTTAAAAAATAAGCCGGAACACCCATTAAAGGTATTCCGGCTTCAATATCATATATTTTCTATCAGCAAGCGGTGCCAAATACAGAAAGTAATTCTAACAAATCACTCACAGTTGTGAGTCCGTCACCATTAATATCTGTTGTACATCCAGAAGTACATCCGAATTCAGATAGGATTAACAACAAGTCAGCTACGGTTACGCTACTGTCATTGTTTAAATCGCCAAAACAGTCCACAATTGGGTTGCAGCTTCCGTCGTCGTAATCTGCTGCTGCATTGTAGTTAGAAGCAGCGCTATCCATACAACCACCAACACCGACCGTCACTGTTCCTACCATGCCTAGCGCAGCGTGAGATCCGATAGAACAGTCATAAGAATACACCCCAGGAATTGTAAAAGTGTGCGACCCCATACATACACCGGAAGGGCTGCCAGAGATCGTCGGCAATGAGAATGCTTCAGGATTGCCAAATGAAAGCCCCGTTTGTGAGTCTAGGTTTCCATTCACATCGTGTGTGCCTCCATAGTTCACCCAATACACAAGGTCACCTACGTTGACTGATAAGTCAGCAGCTGTATATGAAAAGCTGCTGGCTGCAACTTCAATGCCTTCAAGGTTACATGCGTTTTCGAAAGCGCAAGATCCATCATCTATTACAGCTTCAGGGTCATAATTTGGATACAGAGGGTCCATACAGCCTTCAGTTCCAAAATCAACAAATAGAGATCCGAACAATTGTTCTTGCCCAAATGGAAATCCAAAGATCAAAGTCCACCCTTTTACGGTGATGTCAGCCCTGAAACTGCCCGACATAGTGGGTGTTCCTTCGAGACTGGCACAATATTGATTCCCTCCATGAAAGGAACATGGGTAATTTGAGTCACCATTGTTGTTGCACACAACTTGTAATCCCAATTCTTCCAATGTGTAAGAAATAAGAGTGTCATTTAGATCTACCATTACGAGACTCACTAACTCAATTGAATCAAGCAAAGCAGTTGGAGAAAAAGGGAGGGTAGAATCAATTTCAAGAACGTACGTTGGAATTAACAGATGCAGAACATCATAATAAGGTTCGCCAGTTATTCCAGGCTCAAATTGTTCGCCTTGACTCGGGTCAGGTGAGCTTCCATATGTTTCAATTCCGAAATCAAAGTCTGCAGTACATTGAGCTGAAGCAGATCCTATGATGAAGATGGCGAGGAAGCCGATGAGTACTTGTTTCATTTTTCTAGTTTTATGTAATTTAAGGCCAAATGGGTTATTTAAGGGCAAATCGTTCCGAATACAGCAAGAATTTGAAGTAAATCAGCAACACTGACCAAATCGTCTTCGTTTAAATCCGTCGCACAATTTGAGGTGCATCCAAAGTTTGCAAGGAGTTCAAGTAAATCGGTGACCGTAATGACGCCGTCATTGTTAAAATCCGCAAAGCATGTTGAATAGATACAAGTCTCATCATTGAAAGTCGCACTTGGATCGTAGTTTTCAGCCATAGGATCTGTACACCCTTCAATCGCGAGGATTTCATCACCTTCAACAATCGTGTTGCAATCGTTATCTATTCCCGTAAATGTGCCCGGACCTCCCGGAAACATTAATGCTTCAAGGTCATTGCAGTCTTCACTGTTAAATGCATAGGGGGTCGTGTTTGTAGGATCACATCCGTTGACAGGGGAGTTAATGTCTCCATATCCGTCACCATCAAGATCAGCCCAAACATCAAGTCCCTCAAAAACGGTAATGGTTTCGGAATCAAAAAATTCTGCACTGATCGTTTCGGTTACTGTTATAGTTGCAGTGGTTCCTCCTCCATTGATGACAAACTCTCCGGGAGAACTGGCAATAAAATTTGCTGTCCCCAGGAAGTCATCATTAGAAACGTCATCTTCATCATAGAAAGAAACGGAATACGCTCCCCCATAACTTAGAGGTATGCTAAGGCCTGTAAAATTTGGGGTTTCTGTGTCACCTACCCAATCAGATGTATAAGAAACATCTCCATTTAACACAAAGAATGGATCGGGAGATCCCCAAAAAAGATTCTCTTCTACATCTCCATCCCAGCCACCGGCAAGTGTTGTAATATTTAATCCCGTTAACGTTAACTCTGTCACAGTTGTCGCTAAAGACATTGTATAGACACCTGGTGTGTCATAAATGACAGTTGGATTGCTCGAAGTGAGGATGCATCCTCCTGGAGTAGATGTAGGAGAAATGGTAAAGGGATGAAGCCCTTGAGATCCGAAATTGCCACCTGGCACTATTGCTGCGAGGACATTCCCATCTCCATCGGTAAGATTGTAATCACCTATTACCCCTCCGTATTGCATTCCGTCCCCAAAACTGTCATTCACACTTAAAGTATAATTTCCAGCTCCTACGCAGATGGATTCTTCATATAGTGTTTGACCTACAGAATATGGGCCACCTGTCATAACTGTTGCTCCATTTTCATCTGTAATAAGCCAAGTCGTTTCAGCGGGATAATCGTCCGTTAAAATATTGAATGACAGTGACGTTCCACTTGTCGGCCCACCGAAATCCCAAGAGTAACTTACGCCTGACCCAGAGATTGAATTGGCAACATCCACTGTAAGGGGAGAGCAACCGGTAGTTGGGGTAGCCGTAAAGCTCGCATTTCCACCTCCAGCGCCTTGAATAATTGAAAGAGGCAATGAAAAGCTTTCACTGAGGTTTTGAGTTATACCAAATGCTGAAGCAACGACTGCAACATTGATGTTCACAAAATACTCTCCAGCAGCAAGCGGAGTACCACATATTGTAGCACAGCCGTAATCTTCTCCGTTCGAAGGGTAATAGACTCCGTTTGGATTGCTGGGCGTCAATGTTAAGCCAAAAGGAAGACCAGTTATGCTTGTAATAGTGATGCTTTCTAACGTCGCTGTTATTCCAGACCCTGGATCTACCACTGAGCCAGGCATGTTGAACGTTGCTGTTGCCAAATATTCTTCCCCCGTTGTTCCATCAGGCAAAACATCAGGACAAAGTACAGGAAAGCCATCAGCGACACAGGTGTAATCAGGTGTGCAAGATGGACATTGAGAAAAGGCAGAAGCGGAGACCATTATCATGGTCGCCGCTCCTAGCAGTTGTATATATTTAAAAGTCATAGTCCGGTTTTATGTGCATTAAGAGTACGCAAGATACTCAAAAATTAACAAGCAGTACCAAACGCTGCAAGTAGCAGTAAGATATCCGCAACATTGACATACGTATCGCCATCTACATCAGCTGTACAGCCTGACAAACATCCGAATTCAGAAAGAACAAGCAATACGTCAGCAACTGTAATGACTCCATCTCCATTGATGTCACCTGTACATGTACAGGAAGTGTATTCACAAGATCCGTCATCAATCGTAGCGGTTGAGTCATAGTTACATGCAGCAGCGTCTGAACATCCATCACAACTAGTGTATTCACAAGAGCTGTCATTTATAGTAGCTGAAGAGTCATAGTTACATGCAGTAGAGTCAATACATCCAGCACAACTCGTGCTTTCACAAGATCCGTCATCGATAGTAGCCGATGCATCGTAGTTGCAAGCAGCAGAGTCAGTGCAGCCAGGTAAGTCTGTTCCTCCTTCAGAGACACAGAAATTAGTGGTCTCTGTAGAGACGAATTCACCACCTGTAACCAACGTAGTTCCATCTGATGTTATGCTGTAGCTTCCTGTACCATATGCACAGCAAATACCATCTCCGAAAGTGTCATTGATTGTGACATCATAACATCCAGTTGCTACACAAGCTGTTGAAGTAAACGTTGTTCCCGAAGTTGAATAAGGGCCGCCCGACATGATTGTTGCTCCCGATGCGTCGGTCACACTCCATGTAGTCTCTCCGGGGTAGTTGTCCGTTAGAATCGTGAAAATCACTTCAACACCATTTCCTATACAAGATCCATCGTCTATGGTCGCAGATGAATCATAGTTGCATGAGGTAGGGTCAGTACATCCAGTGCAAGAACTTCCATCTCCACCACAGATGCCACATACGTCATCATTAACACAACTGCCGTTATCAGAAGTTGCTTCAGGGTCGTAGTTACAAGCAGCAGCGTCCATGCATCCGGCTCCTGGAACGGCATTAGTCGGGTAACTGTCGAGTGTACTTACTCCTGTATTTAAAGGGTCTAAGTATCGAGAAGCACCAAGTCCCCAACTCACGTTGAATCTCCCGTAGAAATCATATTGCCCATTATTTGAAGAACCGGAACAAGCGGCAGCTCCGCCGTAAAGCTGACCTATAATGCGGTGATTCTGATCGAAAAGAGGTGAACCCGATGATCCTGGTTCAGTTACTCCCAATTCCCATTGATCGATCCACCAAACCTGAGCACCACCAGTATTTGATTGGTAAGGAGCGTCATTTTCAAAACAGATTTTTTTAAGGTCGCCACTCGGGTGATGAATGCCGACAGCAGACGAAGGTGTCGATCCTGAATGATCCCAACCTGCATATTCAACATTGTAGCTTAATGGAGGAGCAGAGC
>JAQCID010000129.1 GCA_027618855.1 Bacteroidota bacterium
GATCACACGGCTGTTGTGAAATCACATCTGCTTGAAAACCAGCGTAAAAAATCACGATCAGAGGCAACAACTTATTCATCTCTTAAAGATAGGGATAATATGTTTAAAACATAAACAGGTTTTTTGGGGCATTTTGCTAGATTATAAGTAGGTTAGAGCGATGTTTTTAATCTACGATACTGAGACCACAGGTCTGCCAAAGAATTACAATGCCCCGCTGAGAGATTCCGACAATTGGCCCAGGTTGGTTCAGCTTGCTTGGCAGCTTCACGATGCGAAGGGGAAGCTGCTTTCTCGGGGGAACAGTATTGTACGTCCCGATGGATTTACGATTCCGTTTCAGAGTGCAAAAATCCATGGAATTACGACTGAAAGAGCTGAAAAAGAAGGATTGCCTCTGACAGAAGTGATGGAGGCGTTTCACAAGGATCTCGGAAGCGCAACGTATATCATGGGGCACAACATCGAATTCGATGTGAATATCGTGGGTGCAGAGCTACATAGATTGGGGCAGTCCTTTAAAGTGTTGACAGAAATTGCGTCGATTGACTCTAAAGAGGAGGCAACTGCGTTCTGTGCGATTCCGGGAGGAAGGGGAGGTAAATTTAAATGGCCGACGCTAACGGAACTGTATACGAAGCTTTTTAAGAAAGGATTTGGCGATGCCCATGATGCGGCATATGATGTGGACGCGACGGCACGATGTTTTTTCGAGCTCTGTAAACTTGGCGTAATCCAACGTCCTGAGATCGTGGACGTGTCGAAAATAAAATACCAAGCACCGAAACTTGAAGATGCGAATTTCAATGTTGAAGGAGATGCAAACACATCGCCCGATACAGAAATCCCGCCTGCCGCATCGCCCGACACAGAAATCCCGCCTGCGCAAAGCGCGAACGTTTCTACAGACCTGGATGGAGTCAAGTTCAGCCATCTGCACACACATTCCCAGTTCAGTTTTCTACAAGGCGTGGGGCAGGTGGAGGAAATCGTTCAAGCAGCTGTCGATCATGGGATGCCGGCTTGTGCGATTACAGATACAGGCAATATGATGTCTGCTTTTTTGCTCGTAAAAGCAGCAAACAAAGCAAAGATTAAACCCATCGTAGGGATCGAGTTAAATGTTTGTGACGACATGCATGACAGGAGCCACAAAGATGACGGGCACGCCTCGGTCTTTTTGGCCAAAAACAAAAAAGGGTATCACAATTTGATCAAACTCTCATCTCAAGCATATACAGATGGGTTTTACTACGTTCCGAGAGTTGATCGCAAGCTTGTTGAGAAATACAAGGAAAACCTCGTCGTTCTTAGTGGCGGATTGTTTGGTGAGATTGCTTCGAAGGTTTTAAATGTAGGCGAGAGTCAAGCTGAAGAAGCATTTGTTTACTGGAAGAACTTAATGGGGGAGGATTTCTACGCGGAGCTTAACCGACATGGCTTGGAAGAGGAGGCGATCGTCAACGAATTTTTATTGCGGATGTGCACGAAGCACGATGTCAAGTATTTGGCTGCAAACAACACGTATTATGTAAATGCCAAACAGCATGAGGCCCAGGACATTTTACTTTGTGTGAGGGATGCTCAAAATGTCAGCAAGCCGAAGAAATATATAGGCAAGAGGGGGCGAGAATATCGGTTTGGTTTTCCAAACAATGAATTCTACTACAAGCCGCAAGATGCAATGAAGCAATTGTTTGCGGATCTGCCTGATGCGATTAAAAATGTAGAGACATTGGTCGGCCAGTTTGAGGGATATAAATTGGCACGATCTATTCTCCTTCCAGTCTTTGATATCCCCGAGGAGTTCAAGTCCCCGGAAGATGAGAAGGATGGAGGCAAAAGGGGGGAGAATGCGTACTTGAGACATCTGTCCTATATCGGAGCGAAGAAGCATTGGGGCGAAGTGTTGGAGACCAAATATGTTGAGAGATTGGATTTTGAACTGTCCATTATAGAAAAGACAGGATATCCCGGTTACTTTTTAATCTGTGCGGACTTTATTGCGGCTGCAAGAGAGATGGGCGTAAGTGTAGGCCCTGGTAGAGGTTCTGCAGCCGGTTCCGCAGTCTCGTACTGCACAGGGATTACGAATATCGACCCGATTAAATACGACCTGCTTTTCGAGAGATTCCTCAATCCGGACCGTGTGAGTATGCCCGATATCGACATTGACTTTGACGATGAAGGTCGTGGGAAGGTGATCGATTATGTCATTGACAAATACGGGTCTGACCAAGTGGCCCAAATTATCACCTATGGTAAAATGGCTGCGAAGTCTGCCATTCGAGATACGGCACGTGTCTTAGAGTTGCCACTGCAGGATGCGGACCGCATTGCAAAATTAATCCCACCAGTCCTAGATATTTCGCTTAAAAAAATCTTCTCTTTGGGCGACAAAACGCTCAAAGAATTGGCGAACGGATCGGAGGGTTTGGACTTGATTAATCAATTAAAGAAAATAGCTGCAAAACCTGGCTTAGAAGGGCAGACGGTGAATACTGCCAGAGTGGTTGAAGGTTCGTTGAGAAACACTGGGATTCACGCCTGTGGAGCGATTATTACACCGAGCAACATCACAGACTACGTTCCGGTTTCTGTTGCGAAGGACAGTGCGATGGTATGCACTCAGTTTGACAACCATGTCGCGGAGGAGGCCGGTCTGTTGAAAATGGATTTCCTCGGCCTGAGAACATTGACTATCATTAAGGATGCGGTGACAAATGTGAGGGAAAGAAGTGGCGTAACGTTGGATCCCGAATCCTTCCCCTTGGATGATGACAAGACCTATGAATTGTTCCAAAGAGGCCATACGGTCGCTATTTTTCAGTATGAGTCCCAAGGGATGGCGAAGAACCTGAAAGAATTAAAACCTACTGAATTTGGTGATTTGATTGCGATGAACGCGCTATATAGGCCTGGTCCTATGGAGTATATCCCTTCATTTATCAGAAGAAAGCACGGAACAGAAAAAATAGAATATGACCTTGATGCATGTGAGGGATACCTGAAGGAGACCTATGGGATTACCGTGTATCAAGAGCAAGTGATGTTGCTTTCCCAAAAACTCGCAGACTTCACAAAAGGTGAGGCCGATACGCTGAGAAAAGCGATGGGAAAGAAAAAGAAAGCTCTGATTGCGCAAATGAAGCCGAAGTTTCTTGAGCAGGGCATGACGAAAGGTCATGACCAGGTCAAATTGGAAAAGATTTGGACGGACTGGGAGGCATTTGCTTCCTACGCGTTTAACAAATCTCACTCTACCTGCTACGCTTGGATTGCATACCAAACCGCATATCTGAAATCAAATTACCCCGCCGAGTTTATGGCTTCAGTTCTGTCGAACAACATGAACGACATTAAGAAAACGACAGCGTTTATGGATGAGGCGCGTAGAATGGGAATCGATGTGCTCGGTCCGGATGTGAATGAGTCGCGCTTTAAGTTCGCGGTAAACGAAGCTGGAGCGATACGGTTTGGGCTGGGAGCGATTCGCGGAGTAGGAGAGGGCGCAGTATTGTCAATCATTGAAAACCGACAAGAAGAGGGTGAAGCGAAGTCCCAAGCGCCCAAGCTGAATCGGTACACGTCGATTTTCGATTTTTCAAAGCGAGTAAGTCTCAAGGACTGCAACAAAAGAGTGTTCGAAGCGCTCGCTGTAGGGGGAGGATTCGATGCCTTTAAGAAGGAGGGTGGAGATGAGATTTACAGATCGCAATACTTTGCCAGAGACGAGAAGGATCGCACGCTTATCGAGATTGCGATCAAGTACGGACAAGCGTTACAAGCAAGTGAAGACTCCGCTCAGGTAAGCATGTTCGGAGGGGGAGATGAAGCTGAAATCCCCGAACCTGTGATTCCAGATGCGGAGCCTTGGGCGGAGATGGATCAATTGAATAGAGAAAGGGATGTCGTGGGGATTTACATCTCCGGCCACCCCTTAGATCTATTCAGGTTTGAAATGAATTACCTGACGACAAAAGGGGGGCTGCAGATTCTTGAGGAAATGGATTCCCACAGGGGGAGGAAGATGAATTTTGGGGGTTTGGTCTCCAAAGTGGAACATCGGATAAGCAAAGCAGGCAAGCCGTGGGGGAAGTTTACGCTGGAGGACTATCACAGTTCCCAGGAATTTACGCTGTTCGGGGAGGATTACATCAACATGAAGGACTACATGGTCGAAGAGTGGATGGTCATGGTTGCGGGAAGTGTTCAGCGTAGAAGAGTTTGGAAGGAAACAGTAGGGGACCCGGGGTCAGAATTCAGGCTTTCAGGAATCTCTATGCTTGCGGACACACGAAAAAAACGTCTGGAAAGAGTGCGTATAAGTTTAAACCTAGAGACGCTTGATGCCTCTTGGATCGATCGCCTGGAACTGGCCATTAAAGGTTCTCCAGGAACGGTGGGTTTGACCTTGGATATTTTTGATGGAGAATCAAAAGTTGAAATGCCCAGTCGCGCAGCCAAGATTGATGTAACCAGTTCATTTCTAAGTGAACTCGATGATCTTTGTGCACCGGGCGTCGCAAAATACAAGTTCGACCTAAGGAAGTCATATTAAATTCCAGGCAGAACTTGT
>JAQCID010000130.1 GCA_027618855.1 Bacteroidota bacterium
CTTTACCGTCCGCAAGATGTCAAGTAGCATCGGAGTAGAAAGAATATTCCCTACCAACAGCCCACACATTGACAGCATTGTTGTCAATAAGTACGGAGTTGTTCGTAGATCTAGAATATTCTATATCCGTAACTTAACTGGTAAGTCAGCGCGTATTAAAGAGCGCCGCATGTAATCAGTGAACCATACAACTTTATACATTTGTATACATGTAAAAAAAGCCGTCCCTTTTAAGGAGACGGCTTTTTTATTGTCTGACAAACGGAAGATGTTCTATCCCAACAACGCATCTACACGTGCCAAAACGGCTGCCTCACGAGATGTTACGCTCGAGACAAGCTCTTCACAACGTGAAAGAACAGTCCCCACATACGCTTTGTCATTTAGATCAGCTGTGTTGACTCGCGCATTGAGAATCGCGCCAAGGACAGCTGTTCGAAGGCACATGGCACCTACTCCGGCATCGGTGATGGAGTTTGGATTGCCAAAGTCTGCCATTGCTTCAGCAACCTCGAGAGCGTCATGCGCGACCTCCGCCACTTGCATCGGGATCTCTATGGCGTGTTTTGTAGCGGTTTGTATCGCTTGATCGCGCTTTGACTTCTGATCTGTTGTCGTTTTAGGAAGACCATAGGCATCCATAATTCCGTTAAATGCTGCTGTGTCGGCATCGACGAGAGCGAGCAGACGCGCATGGAAGGCTTGGCCTTTGTCAGCCCAGTTGCTGAACTCCTCCCAGCGATCATCCCATCCACGTTTATTTGCGCTGAGGTTCGCGACCATCGTAGAAAGCGCAGTCCCAAGGGCACCGGAATAAGCAGCGATAGAACCGCCTCCAGGGGCAGGTGATTCGGAAGCCGTTTCGTTGGAAAATTCTCTCAGGTTTTTTTCAAGGAGCGGGAATGACCCAAGCCCACCGATTAAATATTCAATGATTCGTTCTTCTGGATTGAATGGTGCCAAATCATCCAGGCCTAGGGATTTAATGGCAATCTTAATCTTTTCAGATTCCGAGATCCCCGTAGATCTTTGTTGTTTACGCAGAAAGTAATCTGCCGCGTCTGTCATCACTTTGAGTGGAACAAGACCTACAAGTTCTGAACCAGTAACACGAAGCCCACGGTCTTGGGCTTTTGAGCACGCTTCGTCAAACGCCACATGTGTCGGTGTAACATTAATATCTGTTAGATTTAAGGAAAGCTGAGCGATTCCATACTCTTCAATATACCAGCCTATTCCTTTCACAGACTTGAGCGTTCCAGGTTGACGAACTGGCGCACCATTTGCATCCTTCATAATTTTACCTGAAACCTTCCCTCCTTCACGCTTCATTCTACCTGCTTCCCTTATATCAAAGGCAATCGCGTTCGCACGGCGAGAAGAAGTTGAGTTAATATTAATGTTATAAGCCACCAGGAAATCACGCGCTCCAATCGCTGTTGCTCCTGTTTTTCGCGCGCGATCATTGAACGCACTGGGACCGAAATCTGGTCGGAATTCATCCGATGACAGTTTTTCTAACCCTTCATACTCCCCTTTTCGGCAAAAAGCAAGGTTTTTACGTTCAGGCCTGAGGGCTGCGGATTCATAATGGTATCCGGGAATGCCTAACTCCTCTCCCACACGTTTGCCCAAGGCGTGAGCTACCTGAATACAATCTTCCATCGTCACTCCAGAGATGGGAACAAAAGGACAAACGTCTGTTGCGCCCATCCGGGGATGTTCCCCAGAGTGTTTCGACATATCGATAAGCTCGGCAGCCTTTTCTATGACACGAAACGCCGCTTCACCAATTGTTTCTGGTGGACCGACAAACGTGATCACTGTTCGATTTGTACTTTTTCCTGGATCGACATCTAGAAGCCTACACCCCTCTACGGTCTCTATGACTGAGGTCACAGCATCAATTATTTCTGGACGACGTCCTTCAGAAATATTAGGAACACATTCAATGAGTCTTTGCATGTAGTAAAACTACCTCACAAAATGTAGGTTTAGCCTAACCATACCTCACCATTAACATACACCTTTTCAACAACTACGTCATTCAATCGGTAAGGAATTTCCTCTAAGCCACTCATTTCACGTGTTAAGATGAAATTTGCACGCTTCCCGCATGAGATCGTACCCACTGAATCTGCCAGCTCCATGGCTGCTGCTCCATTCAAAGTTGCCGCGGCGATTGCCTCGATGGGTTCTAGCCCCATCTTCAAAGACCCGAGACGCACCACTTCAGTCATGTCTCCTGAGGGTGATGTACCCGGGTTTTGATCTGTGGCGAGCACAAGAGGGAGACCTGCATCAACAAGTTTCCGACCTGGCGTATATGGCAGGCCTAAGAAATGAGAGCAAAGCGGAAGCGCTACAGGAAAAGTAGGATGCTTTCTGTCTTTTGAAAGCGTCGTTTTCAGTACGGCAATATCTTCATCGTTGATCACTTCTAAATGATCTACACTCAGTGAATTATTGTTAACGCACAACTCCACTCCACCAAGTATATTAAACTGATTAACATGAATTTTAGATTTAATACCTAATTTCGAAGCGGCCTCTATGATTCGCTGTGTATCCGACAATGAGAAGTAGCCAGTTTCACAAAAAACATCCACATAATCCACAAGCCCTTCAGAGACAAATTCGGGAAGCATATCCTCAATGACATGCGTTGTGTAATCCGACGAATTGTCGAACTCAGCAGGTACGGCATGACACCCAAGAAAGGTGGCTTTAAGTGGAATGGGTGACACAGACTTCAGACGCTTAATAACCCTTAACATCTTGCGCTCTGCTTTAAGAGTGAGACCGTAACCCGATTTTATCTCTAGCGCACCTACGCCAAGTTTGATGACATCCAGAAGGCGATCCAGTGACCTGTCAAAGAGAACGTCCTCAGGCAATTTCTGTATGGCACGTGCAGAGTTGAGAATACCTCCTCCTTTTGCTGCAATCTCTTCGTACGACAATCCTCTTAACCGATCGAGGAACTCACCTGCTCTGTCATCAGCATATACAAGGTGAGAGTGGCTGTCACACCAAGATGGAATGATGTAGCGCCCAGAACACACAACCGTTTCACCGTCACATTTGGGACATTCGGACATGGGACCAAACCCTGTTATTTTCTTACCTTCTACAGTCAACCATGCATTTTCTTGAACAGGAAATTGCCTCATCTCAGCTCCAGCCAAGTAAGGAGGTGAGATTTCGTAACAACCGACCAATCCTTTGATGTCTTTAAAGAGTGTTTGCATAGGCTGCAAGTTATATCTTGCAGGCTATGGCAGGCAATACTTTTGGCAAGCACTTACAAATAACTACGTTCGGCGAATCTCACGGGGCTTCTATCGGAGGGGTTCTTGATGGGGTACCGTCGGGCTTAACCATTGATATTGAGTCTATTCAAGACGAATTAGATCGCCGCAGGCCTGGCACATCACACCTCACTACGGCTCGGAAAGAACACGATATTGTCGAAATTCTTTCTGGCGTAATCAAAAACGAAGATGAATCTTTAAGCAGTACTGGCACACCTATCGGGTTTTGCATTCAGAATAAGGATGCAAAAAGCAAAGATTACGCATACCTGAAAAACGCATATAGACCCTCACACGCTGATTATACCTATGAAGCCAAATATGGCCTAAGAGATATTCGGGGCGGAGGGCGATCTTCCGCAAGAGAAACTGCGTGTAGGGTTGTGGGGGGAGCCATTGCAAAACAACTTCTATTCGCAGCAAGCAAGGTTGAAATAAGTGCCTATGTTGAAAGAGTACATGACATCTCAGTCCCCTTCCCTCCTGCTTTTTTTGAGAGATCTGTGATTGACGAGAACATTGTAAGATGTCCCTCAAAGGACATCGCTGACAGAATGATTCATCGGATCGAAGAGGTTAAAAACGCGGGAGACACAGTAGGAGGCGCAATTGTCGTTGTGGCAAAAAATGTTCCGTCGGGATGGGGGGAACCTGTTTTTGACAAACTCGAAGCAGATCTCGCAAAAGCGCTCATGAGCATCCCTGCTGTAAAAGGCATTGAAGTGGGCTCGGGATTCACTGGCACACTTATGAAAGGATCAGAACACAATGACGCTTTCAGAACAAACAAGGATGGCGTGGTGAATACTGAGACAAACCGAAGTGGAGGCATTCAAGGGGGGATTTCTAATGGAGAAGAGATCGTTTTAAGAATCGGGTTTAAGCCCGTTTCTACAATTAAAAAGGAACAAAACACCGTGAACCGAGACACTGAAGAAATGACGATAAGCGGAAAAGGAAGGCACGATCCTTGTGTTCTCCCTCGCGCCGTCCCGATCGTTGAGGCCATGGTCGCATTGGTCTTGGGAGACCATCTGTTGAGGCAAAGATCTGCACGTTTATGACCGACCTCTGGACAAAAGAATTGACAAAAAAATGAGCAAAGAATCTACAAACAAAGGACTGGCCTTGCACTGGAAAGTAATTATAGGACTGATACTTGGTGTGATATATGCCTGGATGAGCGTGGCGTTTGGTTGGAATGAATTCACGTTAAATTGGATTCAACCCTTCG
>JAQCID010000131.1 GCA_027618855.1 Bacteroidota bacterium
CGAGAATCCCGAACACACTGAGCGTAAAGGCGGGCTTGTCTTTCGTAAGGAAAAACGCTGCGATTTGGACTAAAATGCAAATAAAGTACCACTTAAGTGCAGAGATGTCATACCCAGCGAGGTATGTGGCGCCCATGACGACTCCGAAAGCCACAAACGGCACGACGAATTTCAGAATGTTTTTCTGTACAGCAGAGAGCGGGAAAACGTTGACGGCTCCCACCCAACGCCCGATCATTAAACTTCCCCAAAACATCGCGACAAATGGTGTGATCTCAGAGGACTCAAAACCGCCAAATTGCGGCTGCTTTAAAAACTCTCCGAGGTTAGACCCGATCGCCACTTCGACCCCTACGTATACAAAAATAGCGAGCATCCCAAGTGTAAGCTGAGGGTATTGCATGGCGCCCCAGCCATCTTTTTGAGAAGCTCCTTTCTTGTGTGCAAAAAGAAGTCCAAATAGGATGGCTAAAAGCCCACCTGCTAGCCATATCATTCTTTTATTTTCAAGAGGTTTAGAAAGTTCTTTGACTGACTGTGTATTTGTGTCTATTTCTTGCTGAAAGCCAGCTAATTTAGGATTTAAACTAATAAATTCCTTTAATTCTGCCTTACGCTCTGTCGGATTTTTGGTTGAAATAGGATTTGGACTAGCATCATATATAGAGTCAATTTCATTTAAGAGTTGTTCATTACCGTTCTCACAAACTTCAATCATTTTTTGCTCTTTACTTAGATAACTGCTAAATACGGGGGAAAAACAGGCTATTAGAAGCCCTGTTATAACCAGTAACATCACCATGGCTTTGTGTGCCTTTTCGGGTTTCTCTTCGGAAATGCCCGCGGGAACGCTTTTCGACTTCCCTAAAATTGCAGCGAGCGCGATAAATAGCAAACCGACGGCTCCATATAAAACGATCACTTTGCTTAAGCTTAAAGACGCAATCATGTCATCATCTACTGCAGCAGCAGATCCAAAGAGCGCCAAAGCAATAATGATCGGCCCCAATGTTGTTCCTAAGGAATTGATGGCACCTCCAAGATTGATTCTGTTGCTGCCCGTTTTAGGGTCGCCCAATGCGATCATAAACGGATTCGTAGAAGTTTGCTGAAGTGAGAATCCAAGGGCGACCACAAAGAGTCCCAAAAGCATTCCTGTAAACGTGTTTAAATAGACAGATACAATCATCGTTCCAGCTCCGAGCGCCGAGAAAAGCAGACCGTAAACGGTACTCTTTTTATATCCCCAGCTTCCCACAAGATCTTTGTTTTTCTGAGAACCTACAACGAACAATCCCAATGCACCTATGAAATAAGCGAGGTAAAAGGCAAAGTCTATTAACTGTGACTGGAATTGATCTAAAGAAAAGTAATTTTTACAAAAGGGAATGAAAATACTGTTGCCAGCGGCAATAAACCCCCAAAAGAAGAACACTGTTGTCAATGTTGTCAGCGCACTGTAGTTCGTTTCTTGCTTCGTCATGTTTTCTGTTTATTGAAGCGCAAAATCTACGCATTTAATTTTCAAAATTCACGGGATATAGTGTAAGTTTTACACGAAGCCCTTTTATTTGAGTATAAGCAGCAATATTTCACCGACGAAACGACTTTTGTCTTCTTGCTTCTTTGCAGCAAATATTTCCGGCCAAAGATCCATTGCTTTTCATTTGGATATGACTGAAGAAGCCTCAAATCCAGCCGGAGTTTTTATAGCGAGATTATACCAAGGTGGGTCTTGCAACTGTTAATTTATATTCTTGTAAAGCGATACTTATTGTATATTTGACAATATATATCTGTTTTACTACAAAATAATTTATTCGATTATGACCTATATAACTTCATCTTTCAGAGTTTTAGCTATTTTGATTTCCATAAGTGCTTCGGTGTTTTCACATGCCCAAGTCACAGATTCAGACGTTGTATTCTCCAGTACATTTGGTGGTGCAACAATTGATGGCTTCACATATACAAACCCTACAGGTTCTGAAGAGTGGGCAGGCTTTGCGAATGAAGATGTCAGTCTTTATCCATTAAGTTTTTCCGACAGTGGCGAGATAACCTTTACAGGTGCAACTGCTGGAATAGACGCAGATGTGTATTTCAGATTTGAGTACAATACATACCCTGACATTGACCCTAGTTTTGCCACCACGTCTGTTACCGTGACTGGAACAGCTGAGGCATCTTACTCAGTAGACATTCCTGCTCAAGGGGTCAATACATATAGTTCATTCCTATTGTATGTGACCACGCTAGATGCGCCAGTTACATTAACAAATGTGACTGTTACAAGTAGTGCAATCGCAGATCCATGTGCGCTTGTCACATGCCCGACTGGACAAGAATGTGTTGATGGGGAATGTGTTGTTGTGAATGGAGGCCCAATGGTTTCAGCACCAACACCTCCTGCCAGAGAGCCAGCCGATGTGATCTCGATTTACAGTGATGCTTACACTGATGTTGTTGTTGATGATTTTGACTTTGGTTTGTGTGGTTCTTCTCCTGCAGTAGCAGAAGAAATGATTGCGGGCAATCCAACACAACGTTATTTGGGTGAAGGTTGCCAAGGAATCAATTTTGAGAACAATAGAATCGATGCCTCAGCATTCACACATCTTCATTTTGATTTCTATACAGATGAAATGAATGTGATAGGAAAAGTTTTTAACTTAAAATTAGTGGATTGGGCAGGTAATGCTACTGAAGATGGAGCCACTGGTTTAGAAGTTAATTTCAATGATGGAACGAATCCAGCAATAACCACTGGATCTTGGGTTTCTGTCGATGTTGATATCACAGTTCTGGGGCCTCTTGTGATAGGTAACTTAACAACAAGTGACTTGGCTCAGATACATCTTACTTCTAATTTGTCAAACGCATGGTATGACAATTTATATCTTTATAAAGGGGAGTCTTTGCCAGGAACCTGTAATGATGGTGTGATGAACCAAGACGAAACCGGCATTGATTGTGGTGGTGCAATTTGTGCTTCGTGTGAAAATGAAGCTACGATTCTATATGTGACTACCACAGTATGTGATGAAGCCAGTACAGTACAAATGACAGGTCCATGGTGGGGTTGGGATGCTTTGGCTGGGCCAGTTGCTTTAGATAATGGAGACGGTTCTTGGACTTTTACATTTGACCCTGCTCCAACTGAAAACATGGAGTATTTGTTGGTTTTAGATGGCGTTCAGGAGGATCTCATTCAAGCAATGGTAGATGGCGGTTCTTGTGCTCCTCTTACAGATTACTGGTCATATGCAAATAGACAGTGGGAAGTAGGTTCAGGAGATGTGTCAAATGTTTACGGACAGTGTGGAAATTGTGTGTCTACGAACGACTTAAGCATCACCCTTGATGTATGTGGAGCAACGCCGGACACAGTTCGCATGACTGGCCCATTTTGGAGTTGGGATCCAAATGCGGGGCCTTTGGCTTCTGACAATGGTGACGGGACTTGGACAGTTTCTCTCCCAGTTCCAGCAACAGATATGGAGTATTTGTTTGTCGTTGATGGTGTTCAAGAAAATTTAATTGAAGATATGGTTGAAGGAGGGTCGTGTGCTCCCATCACAGATTACTGGTCTTATGCAAATAGAATTTGGCTCACTGCCGATGAATTGTCTGTGAATGTGAATTATGATCGCTGTGTTTCTTGTAGCAACCCTGATGTGTCCATCACATCTGAAATATGTTCTCCAGAAGGAGTTTCAGAAGTGAAGTTAGTGGGTCCCCCAAATTGGGACTGGAACAATGGTAAATCTGGTGTCGACAATGGAGACGGTACTTGGACATTCTCCTACACCCCGATCCCTACAGATTCACTCGAGTATCAAATATTTGTAGATGGTGTAGGTGAAAACTTGGTCCAGGAAATGATCGATGGAGCTACTTGTGCTCCTTTGTCTGATTATTTTTCGTATGCAAATCGCCTATGGGTTGTCAATGATGGATTGGCAATTGAAAACACTTACAACACTTGTTTGAATTGTGATGGTGAGGCTGGAATCTCAGGTCTTGAATTCACGTTTGAAGTTTATCCTAATCCAGCTTCAGACATGATTTCCTTATCAAATGTGCCTAGCAATTACAGCTATGTCATTTACAATTCATTAGGGAGTAAGTTGATTACTGGGTCAAACACAGGTTCTGTGGATGTTTCTTCCTTGATGGGTGGGATGTATTTCATTGAATTGATTGGGAAGAATCACTTTGACAAAGTTTCATTTATCAAATATTGATGCTAACAGTTGGCCGATTTCGTGTTAAATTAAGATATATGAAATTTCCTTTTGTCTTATTGTTTTCTTTTCTACACCTTGCCGCACTTGGTCAGTACACATTGGTTTGGGCTGATGAGTTTGACAGTGCAGATTTAAACCTTTCTAAATGGGATTATGACCTTGGTCAAGGCTCATGGGGTTGGGGAAACAATGAACTCCAGTATTACACAAACAATTCATCCAACGTTATGCTGGATTTGATATTAAAGAAGGTAGTACACCAATA
>JAQCID010000132.1 GCA_027618855.1 Bacteroidota bacterium
GGAAGAATACGGGGGGAAAGAATTTCACATCAGAACGATTGGGAAAAAATGGTCTTATTTACAGGCGTCTCAATTCGATAGAAATGCACAACCATTCTATGTGCTCTTAGACCACAATGGAACGCAAATAGGCGGGTCTGCTGGTTATGACCCCGATCCTGATGCGTTTCTAGAATATATAAACGATGCACTCGCAAAGTTTTAGAGCACAGTCGTGAAATCTAAATAAATACGCGTCTTTGTTGTTGCAATTTCGCAGTATGTTGAACGTATCCCTTTTACCCCATACCTTAGATGTTATGTCAGTAGCTCGCACACATTTTCGAGAAGCGCTATCTCTTCTGTCTAGTTTGATTGAGGATGATGCATTTATCGAGTCCATCGATTCCGCTTCTGACGCCATAAGTGATTGTCTTCGCTCAGGCGGAAAAATACTTTGTTGCGGAAATGGAGGGTCCATGAGTGATGCCATGCATTTTGCGGAAGAACTCTCTGGAAGATTTCGAGAAGACAGACCCGCATATGCTGCCATCGCAATAAGTAGTCCTGCGCACATCACTTGTGTTGCAAATGATTATGGATATGACAAGGTGTTTTCGAGAGCTGTAGAAGCCCTTGGGCGGCCTGGAGATATTTTGCTGGCCATCACTACGAGCGGAAACAGTCCAAACATTATCGAAGCAGCCCGTTCAGCCAAATCTACAGGAATGAAAGTCATCGCTCTCACTGGAAAAGATGGAGGAAAACTGGCCGAGGAATCATTCGCTAACCACGAAATACGTATTCCTTGGGATGGCTATTCTGACCGGATACAAGAAGTGCACATAAAGTGTATTCACGCCATTATTGACTCCGTAGAGAAGTCGCTCGCGTAACAACTCCCACAGACATGATCGTATCTACTTTTGGTTTTGCCGGCTCACCCGGCTCTCCTTCCTTTGTGCGTGTAGAATTGAGGATTGAGCGAGGGGTTCTATTTCGCATTTCAGGATTCAGTTCACAAGCAGCAAAGGCATCCTCTGCTAGAATTCGTTCAGCTTTGATGTCATGTGGGCATCGTTGGCCGGGAAAAGCAATTACGGTAAACATCGCTCCTGCTGAAGTGTCTCGGACATCAACTGCATACGATTTGCCTATTGCGCTCGCAATATTGGTTTCTCAAGGGGCAATCCCTAACTCTGGGCTTTTCTCTCTTGCTTCTGCTGGAGAGTTAGGATTAGATGGGGCGATACGCCCTTGGCAAACCACAATATTCGAAAATACCCTCAACATACCCTCGCAACTTGCAGATCAAGATCACATCTCTCATCTTATTTCACCGCCACTACCTCAACACCAAAAATCAACCTATCCACATACAACTTTTTCACACCTCAGCGAACTGATTGCGTATTTCAAATCGACTCCGAATTCGCCTAAAATAAAAAAGAGTTTATCTACAAAAAGGCACCCTGTAACTCACACAGCATATTCATCTGAAAACATCACATTTGGAAATATTCAAGGAGAGGAAACTGCAAAACGTAGCGCCATAATATCCGCTGCTGGTGGGCACGACTTAATCATGCTTGGACCTCCCGGATCAGGAAAAACGGTCCTTGCAAAGTGTATTCACTCACTGCTCCCAGACCTAACACCTACTGAAAGAAATGAATGTGTTTCGATCCATGCTGCTGCTGGGCAGGCATATAATACACACTCCTCACGTCCTCCTTGGCAATCTCCTCATTCATCTACAAACTTAAATGGACTTATCGGTGCATGGAGCACTCAAAAATCCAGAGGCATTGTCCCCGGAACTTGGAGCTTAGCTCACAATGGGGTGCTCTTTTTAGATGAATTCGCAGAGTTCGCAAGAGGTACTTTAGAAGCTTGCCGCGCTCCTTTGGAATCTCACACAATTTCATTGGTCAGGGCGGCAGGTACAACTGAACTTCCCGCTTCAGCTTTACTCATTGCAGCACTCAATCCATGCCCATGTGGAAGAGGGTTGGGTCGGAAAAACTCATGTGCGTGTCAAGATGCTGAAGTAAAACGATATCTGAAGAAAATTTCCGGACCCTTGGCCGATCGCATTGCCATTCACATAGAAGTCGGCCATGAAGCCGGTGATTTGACCTCATCTTTTACAACATCAAATCAGAATATTTCCTGGTCTTCTGCCCGCGCCAAAGTAGCAAGAGTTCGCAAATGGGATCGAAAACACCTAGGGAAAGACCGCATCAAGCATGGACCACAGATGACGCGAGAGGCGGCATCCCTCTTCAACGTATGCCGCGCAAATCTCAAACTTTCGCATCGGGGATTAAATCATGTCCGTAACGTTGCGGTTACTGCGGCATTGGTTGACAACAGTCCGAAAATAGAAGTTGAGCACATCGCAGAAGCAGGTGCCTGCAGATTGTTCGATAGACCGACCTGGCTTCGTTAAATTCGCATTATGAAAAACCAACATCCCCTCATACTTCCTGCAAGAGGAAAATCTCCTTTAATAGACGGTTCAGTTTGGCTTGCACCTAACTGCACGATCGTAGGAGAAGTGACACTCGGAGCTGAAAGTACGGTCTGGTTTGGTGCTGTCGTAAGAGGAGATGTCGCATCCATCACCGTTGGAGAGCGCGTAAACATTCAAGATGGAGCAATCATACATGGCACCTATGGAAAATCACAAACCGTGCTTGAGGACAGAGTCAGTATAGGTCATAACGCAGTGGTACATGGAGCTAGAGTTTGTAAGGGAGCACTGATAGGGATGAGTGCCGTTGTGATGGACAACGTAGTGGTAGGTGAGGGTTCTGTTGTTGCCGCTGGAGCAGTGGTGCTTGAAGGAACTGAAATTCCACCTCACACATTGTTTGCTGGAGTTCCTGCAAAGAATAGAGGCCCCGTTAGATCTGAACTTGCAGAACATTTAAGTGCAACAGCAGATAGGTACGTCGAATACGCAGGATGGTTTAGGGGAGGGAAGCAAATATTATAACACCACCTCCTCCAAGGTAAGGTCGTCTCCAAAGAAATGACGGGCACTGAACTTGAAGTTCTCAGTAAGATCCGAAACCTGAAAATGAAGTTTCTCTTTCAGGTTTGATTCTGTCACTTTTTCTCCCATTGCTGTTAACACCGAATTCAATTGTTCAGCCACAATGGATGGTGAATCAATCACTTCGACACCAGAAGGTAGCAAGTTTTTCACCGCATCCTTCACGAGTGGGTAATGGGTACAGCCCAGGATAATAGAATCTATGTCTTTAAAAAGATTGTCTGAAAAATAGGCATCTAATACCGCTTGAGGGATACTGTCGTTAAAGAACCCTTCTTCTATCGCTGAAGCGAGGAGGGGAGTTGCTTTGGATATTAATTCCACATGGGAACTCAGATCTTTCAAGCAACGATGGTAGAGTCCTGACGCAATTGTCGCACGAGTCCCTATGAGTCCTACCTGGCAAGCGTGGGCGCAATTGTGACTTAAGTATTTCACAACTGGTGTGACCATATCGATCACGGGAATATTTGGGCCTACTTCTGAGATGATCGCCTGGAGAGCGTTACTCGACGCGGAGTTACAAGCAACGACGATTGCTTTGCAACCACTTTTCACCAAATGCCTCGCTATTCTGGTTGAATATCGTTGTATTAACTCCGGTGATTTTTCACCATATGGGAGATGAGCCGTATCTCCGAAATACAGGATGGACTCTTCTGGGAGCAGGTCATGAATTGCCCGGGCAACGGTAAGACCACCTATGCCAGAATCAAATACACCTATGGGACGTAAACTGCTCAAGCAGCTTCACATTCCGAGCTTGGTGCGGACAAGGTCGGTGACATCTTCACCACCGTTGTATAGAGTAGCACCCATACTCGAGTCAAAAATGTAGGTGAATCCTTGCTCTGAACCTACAGCTTCAATCGCATCACGAACACGTTTGATCATAGGTGAAAGAAGTGATTCCTCCAGTCCCGAAAGCTCTGCTTGAACCGTGGTCCCGAATTCTTGAAGACCTTGATCTAAACTTTGAATCTCACGTTCTTTTGACTCGCGTATTGCCGCAGGCCAAGTCTCAGCTTTTGCTTGATATTCAGCGTATTTTGTTTGAAGATCCGCCTGCATTCGCTTCATTTCTTTCTCAAACTCCATGGCTGAACTCTCAATTGAGGATTGGGCTACGGCACGCTCCGGGAGATTCAATAATAGATTTTGAGCGTCAATGTGACCAAACTTTTGAGCCAAAGCTCCAAATGACATTAGGCCTATTAAGCCAAAAAGAAGTAAATACTGTTTCATGAAATTATTTAATTGCTTGTTGAGATTATTGTTTTTGCGTTTTCGATCCATCTGATCCACCTCGTGCTCTGTCCATGGTTGAACGACCGGCATCCTTGGCATTGTCACGAGCGTTATTAATTGCATCTTGACCTCTTCCCACTGCGCCTCCGTCACTCTTTTCTTCCTTTTCTACCTCGATTGTTTCTCCCGGCACAAATCCGAGTT
>JAQCID010000133.1 GCA_027618855.1 Bacteroidota bacterium
TGCTCTGAACCAACTGAGCTAATCGCCCTAAAAGGAGGGTGCAAATATAGTAACTACTTCTCATCTTTGGCATGTGAAACGAAAAGAAAAAAAAACATACTGGAGAGGGATTCATTCGCCCTTTTTTTTCGATCTCGCTCGTCACCTTGAAGGTGGGGGTAGATATGTGGATGTGGCGTACGACACAGGTCTTGTAAAAGCAATTGATCAGATAGAAGGTTTGAGGCAGGATCTGCGAAGGAGTAGCGATTTCATAGAAGTGAATGATTTTGGTGCTGGCAGCAGGGTTTTTAAAAGAAAATCCAGGGAAGTCAAAAAAATAACGCGCCATGTTCTTCAAAGTAAGAGGGTTGCATTTTCTTTGCTTAGGGTATTGATTTTTTGGAGATCGCCAGGGCGCAGTAAAAAGATTTTGGAGATGGGGACCTCGCTTGGTCTCACGACTGCATATCTGGCAGCTTCTGGATGGGACGTCGAAACTTGGGAAGGATGTCAACAGACAGCAAATTATGCCCGTAAGAATTGGAAAGGGTTGGGATGTGAAGATCAGATCAAGAGTAAGGTTGGGATTTTTAAGAGCTTGATGGAGGAGTCGCAAGGAGGATGGGATGTTGTTTTTCTAGATGGTCATCACGACAGAGATGCGACATTGGCGTATGTTGAGTGCTTGAAAACCAAACTAAATCCAGGCGGTGCAATCCTGGTAGATGATATTGTTTGGTCTAAGGGGATGAAAGAAGCGTGGGAGAAATTATTAGATGATCCCCATTGGAATGCCACAATGAAGTGGAGGGGGAAGGGGTGGTTATTTAACAGAGATGGTGAAATAGAGCAGCATCTTAAGTTGAGAAAGTCGTATATTTCACTTTCAAAATTTAACAAGATGAAACTATTTACGATTGTGTTTGCTGCGGTAACGCTACTAATGTCTACTCAAGTACAAGCTCAGGGGACCAAGGATCAAATGAAGACCGAAAAAGCCGGAAATTCAACATCGACTGAAGGTGCTTCTAAGATATTTGGGGAGATGCTCGTCTTTGACCTGAACGGGAAGACAATTGTGAAGGTGTCTTTCGATCCGATTATGGATAGAATGGGTTCAGACAAAGAGGCTCTCGCTTCTTCTCAACAAATAGGGAATTTCAAATTCACATCTATGGGCCAAGCGCTAAATGTACTTTCTTCACATGGATGGATGGTGGAGCATGTATGGACTACACTGGAGAGAAGTGGAGCAGTGCAACATTTCATACTAAGCCATGAAGTTGCGAAGTTGACGCCCGTTTCACCGTGGTTAAGTAAAAACACGAATACAGGAACCAAAGGTTAATCTGCGGGTTTGTTTAACAAAGAATTTAAAATGAAAGGGGGACGCAGAGCGCGTGCCCTTTTTCTTGTTTTGGCAACCTATGTGTTTCTTCAATTGGCATGGTGGGTGAACCTGTTGATTAGTTCTGCCGCGAAACTTTTTGAAGCTCGGACAGCGTTTAACCCCTCCCCAGATGTTTTAGCTGCTGCATTACAGAATTGGGAGAAGACCGTTTTAATGGTTGCCGCTGAAGGCGTAATTTTTTCGCTTTTGTTTATGTTTGGACTCAGTTGGATATGGCGCGTGATGCGAGCCGATAATTATATCCTGGCAAGAGAGCGCAATTTTTTACTTGCCGTTACGCATGAATTAAAAACGCCTATTGCATCCATTAGACTCGCAATAGATACTTTAAAAAGACTTGATCTAGATGGCGCAGATAGGGATGAGATGCTTGATGTCGCAAGATCGGGTACGCTAAGGTTAGAGCGTCGTGTAGAAGACATCCTGCAAGCGACACGTCTTAATTTGCCTGATGCGCTCGTCAGAAGTCCGTTTGATATCACAGAGTTTGTTGAAGATACCGCCTCTACCTTTCTACATCTCAATCCTGAATCCAGTGTCTCGGTGAAGATGATTGGAGATTCGGGTTTGCTTCTCCAAGGTGATGAAGAAATGTGGCGTCTTTGTTTGATAAATTTATTGGAAAATGCCATAAAATATAGTCCATCGCACACCTCTGTCGAAGTCGTTTTAGACACCACAACAAAAAAACCAAGACTTTCGATCATTGATCACGGTCCTGGGATTTCGCCAGATGAACGCAAGAAGGTTTTTGAAGCTTTTTATAGACTTCCCAGAGATAAGGACTTCGAAGGAACGGGGCTTGGACTTCATTTGGTCTTTAGAATTGTGAAAATGCATGGTGCTGAAATCCACATCACTTCAACTGCAGGCGGTGGAGCTACCTTTGTGATTGATTGGCCAGCAAATTGAAATAGACTTAAGTGATTAATAAGATGAGTAAAAAGAAAGTTGCTCTTGTGATTTTAGATGGTTGGGGATATGGTGCACAAGATGCTTCCGATGCAATCTTCAATGCGCCTACTCCATGTGTGGACGCTCTACATCAGGATTTCCCTCATGCTACTTTAAGAACAGATGGCGAATTTGTGGGTCTTCCCGAGGGTCAAATGGGCAATTCTGAAGTGGGTCATATGAACATAGGCGCAGGTCGCGTTGTCTTTCAAGATCTTCTTAGAATCAATCATGCAATAGATCGTGGGACATTTCAATCAGAACCCATCCTGCAAGAAGCCTTGGAAGCAGCCAAAGAACCTGGAAGGCGTCTTCATATTGTGGGATTGGTATCCCGTGGAGGCGTTCATTCGCAACAAGAACATCTTCACTCTGTCTTAGATGCGGTGAATAGCGCTGGAGTCCCCGATGCGGTCATTCATGCGTTTACAGATGGACGCGATACTGCGCCCAAGTCTGGCTTGGGGTATCTTAAAAACCTGGAGACGCATATAAGCCAAACAAATTCTCAGATTCAAATTGCATCCGTTCATGGGAGATATTATGCAATGGATCGGGACAAACGTTGGGAGAGAATCGCTCATTCATATCGTGCGCTGTGCACAAATGGTGGGGATGAGTTTGAAAGTGTAGAAGCGGGAATTCAATCATCTTATCATGAAAACACCACGGATGAGTTTATTTTGCCCTTTAGAATTCAAGGGGTAGAAGGCCAAATTCGTCCCAATGACGTGGTGATCTGTTTTAACTTCAGAACGGACCGTTGTCGCCAAATCACAACAGCGCTTACTCAAAACGATTTCCCCGAATTTGGGATGTCAATGCTTCCGCTTTATTTCGTCACAATGACGAACTACGACGACAAGTTCAACAATATAAAAGTCATTTATGACAAGCCTCACCTTCAGAATACTTTAGGTGAGGTTGTTTCTTCTGCTGGTTTGTCTCAACTAAGGATCGCAGAAACCGAAAAATATCCGCACGTGACGTTCTTTTTCAATGGAGGTAGAGAAGCGCCATTTGAAAGTGAAAACAGACTCATGGCGAATAGCCCCAAAGTCGCCACCTATGATCTCCAACCTGAAATGTCTGCGTGGAAGCTTGTCGCGTTGGTTTCGAGAGAAATGGCGTCCGACAGCGCAGATTTCGTTTGTCTCAACTTTGCAAATCCCGACATGGTGGGTCATACAGGTGTGTATGAAGCCATCGTTCAAGCGGTAGTGACGACGGATCAATGTCTCGCAGAAGTTCTTAAAGTCGGAAAGGAAAATGACTACATGTTCGTCATCATTGCCGACCATGGAAATGCCGACCGTGTGGTCAATGCCGACGGATCGCCACATACTGCGCACACGACAAATCCCGTGCCGATCATCGTTGTCGCTGATGGAGTCCATTCTGTAATGGACGGCAAGCTTGCCGATGTCGCACCTACTGTTTTAGATCTCTTGGGATTAGCTCAGCCAAGTGACATGACTGGGCGCTCTCTGATCTCTTAAGTTGCGTATTATCGCAAGATCATCACATTGCCAGAAAACTTCACGACTCCTTCTACACTGAGGTCAGTGGCGACATCCCCTGTATATTGTAAAGGCTCATCTCCAACATAGTTCACCGCGAGTGTGAAATAGTATGTTCCATCGGGAAGTGGTGCGTTTTGATTGTTAATTCCTCGCCAAGCACCGATGTAGTTTGCGTTATAATATACCTGAACGCCCCATCTGTCATAAACAGCAAGCTTGCTGCCTGGATATCCTTGAAGCCCCATGATTTCAAATGTATCATTGTCTCCATCACTGTTGGGAGTGAAAACATTGTAGAACTCAAGTTCACAAATCTCTACGCCAATCGTACTGTAAGCAATGCTTCCACATCCGTCAATAAGTTGGACTTCTATGGAGCCGACTCCACCGCTTCCAGAACTGTAAAGTCCGTCATATAGACCCGTGATTGCATCAATGTTTTCGAGGAATGAAATTAATGTGGTGTCCAAAGAGGCTCCGACAATGCTGACCCAAATCAAATTTCCATCCGGATCTTCAATCTCAGTCAAGATTTCACTAAATCCGCCTGTGCCACCAGAAGATGGAACGGTCGAGGTTTGGCCCAAACAGATGGTTTCCTCCCCACCT
>JAQCID010000134.1 GCA_027618855.1 Bacteroidota bacterium
CTCGGAATTGTGATTGTTGACGAAGCGCACTACAACAGTTTTCGGAAGCTGTTTAAGCACTTTCGTGAGCAAATACTTCTAGGCGTAACCGCTACTCCACTAAGTTCGAATATTAAGCTTCCTTTGAACGACAATTACAATGAGCTTATCGTAGGGGAAAGTATTTCAAGCCTGGTTGACCAAGGTTATCTCGCCCGTGCGCACACATACAATTACGACGTAAGCCTCAGGGCACTAAAGGTGGGTATAAATGGTGACTACACCGTGAGTTCCTCCGAGCGACTTTATGGCAATTATTTAATGCAAGAGAAACTTCTCTATGCCTATGAGGAAAAAGCAAAAGACACCAAGACCCTCATCTTCAATAACGGCATAAACACGTCAAAGCAAGTACAAGCAATGTTCGAGGAAGAAGGCTATGAGTGCAAACATCTTGACAACACCCACAGTGAAAAAGAACGGGCAGATATCTTGAAATGGTTTCATGAAAAGCCAGACGCTATATTGTCCTCAGTAAGTATTCTTACAACGGGATTTGATGAACCTACCGTTTCTACCATTATCCTCAACCGTGCCACGAAATCTCTGACACTTTACCATCAAATGATCGGTCGTGGTTCTAGGTCTCTCCCGAAAAAGAAAAAGTTCAGTGTCATCGATTTAGGCAACAATGCCAGAAGGTTTGGACTGTGGGATGCGCACATCAACTGGAACGAAATTTTTAAAGCTCCTCAATCCTTTATCGATGGGTTATATACCGATGAGGAAATAGAGGACAAATTCGTGTACAAGATGCCTCAGGAATTGTTGGACAGATTCGAAGGGGGACCAGAGACATCATTCGATATGCTGAAGGTATATGAAGATGTCATGAAGAACGCAGAACGTCCAAAAAAAGCAGTCGACATCAGCCTATTACAACATAAAGCGATTATCCAGTTTGCCGCAGACGACTACTGGGATGCCGTTGAAATAATTACTGCGCTCGAAGAAGACATTAATTTTCGTGTTAAAATCTATGCCAAATGCGTGGCGAAAACCACGGACAATTATCGCACTTGGCTTCAGGACGAATATACACGTCGCTTAAAAACTGAACTGCGACACGATTTCAACAAAGCTTCTTCTGAAGAATAAGTTGAGTTAACTTTCAGCATGTTTGTCATTTATTTCACATCTATCACGGCAAGTGTCATTGTGGGCTTCGCAATGGGATTAAGTGCCCGTTTAAGCACCACGAATGAGGGTGGCTCATTTAATCTTTCTGAGAGATACCGCGGAATAAACACTTCTTTCATACAGTTGAGAAAGAGAGCAGACGCAGAAGAGGAATTGGTCAAAGCAAAACAAAAAAACTTGCAACTTCAAATGAATCCACATTTCATTTTCAATGCGCTGACCGGGATTCACATGCTCATCTTGAGGCGCGACACGAAGCCAGCCTTAACGTCTTTAAATCAGTTTAAGGGACTACTTGTCAGAAGTTGGGGTAGCGCTACAGACAACCCCAGAACCCTTCGTCCATCCACCATTTCGAAAGAAATAAAATTCTTAAAAGATTATATCGCGCTAGAGTCACTCAGACTTTCAGGCAAAATTAATTTTAAAATTAATTCTTCTGTTCATCCCAAACACAAAATTTCAGCTTTTTTAATCCAACCTTTGGTCGAGAATGCGATTTGGCACGGATTGGACGGCAGTAAAAAAGGAAGGCCCGAGATCACCGTAACCTTCAAAGCAGAACCTGAGAAGGGATGCCTTGTCATTCTTGTTGAAGACAACGGGGGTGGTTTGTCACAATCAAGTGACTTCTCTCAAACTTCAAATAAATTTGCAGCGAAAAGACAATCACATGGTTTGAGGATCATCCAGGAACGATTGAAATTAATTTCCCCATTGGCAAGCCTGAGTTTAGAGAACAGAAAAGACGCGCGGGGATGTATTGCTACAATATCTATTCCTAGCGAGGAGATCCGCAAGGCGTGAGTTGGGGCATTCTGGGGTGCGGAGTGTCACGAAGTGTTCCGAACATACCCTCAGCAGCATCTAACACGCCCACAATGCCTACCATGGCCGCATTGTCTGTGCAGTAACTGAGTGGCGGTATAAATACCTGCCAATCTTCCCGTTGACCCAGCGCTTTTCTAAGCCCACTGTTTGCGGAGACCCCTCCTGCGATGGCTACTTGGGTGATCCCCGTTTCCGCAACGGCTTGCTCCAGTTTCAACATAAGCATGCCTACGATAGTTGCTTGAACTGAGGCACAAAAATCATGTAAATTAGACTCAATAAATTTGGGGTCTGATTTAAGTCGTGCTTGAAGAAACCGAAGGACTTGCGTCTTCAAGCCACTGAAACTCATATTCAGCCCGTCTACTTTGGAACCCTTAAATACAAATGATTCTGGATCTCCCAATTGAGCATATTTATCTACGAGAGGGCCTCCGGGATAAGGAAGACCTATGAGCTTGGCAACTTTATCGAACGCCTCTCCAGCTGCATCATCCACGGTCGTTCCGATGACATCCATTTTTGAAGAGCTGTGGACATGAACAATCTGGGTATGACCTCCAGAAACTGTCAAACACAAAAACGGGAAATCAGGAGAAGGGTTTGGCGCTAAGAAATGAGCCAAAATATGTGCCCGCATATGGTGAACGGGTACGGTGGGCAAATCATGTGCCCACGCCCACGATTTTGCAAAAGATGTGCCCACAAGCAAAGACCCACTTAAACCAGGACCTATGGTATAGGCAACAGCATCAATGTCAGCAGGCGAAATCTGCGCGTCTTTTATCGCCAAATCAACCGTTGCAGTGATGTTGCTCATGTGAGCTCTTGAAGCAAGCTCAGGCACCACGCCACCGTACCTGGTGTGTACCTCTTGATTTGCCACAAGATTAGAAAGCACTGTGTCCCCTTTTACCACAGACACTCCTGTATCGTCACACGACGTTTCAAAAGCGAGTATCGTTAAGGTTGGAATTTTCATCTTTTATGAGTTGGCAACGTAAAATAAGTACAACTGCGAAAGTACGGCGCACAAGACTTCTTATCTTGCTTTCGCAATCACAGATTAAGTGCCCAAGAATCCAAACATCTCAAAGAAAAAGTATCGCACGTCTATAAAGTGGGCTTTAAGAGGTTTAATAGGCTTCTTAACCCTCTCTGTCATTCTAACAGGAACAGTACAAATCCCATATGTACAGACCCGAATCATAAATTATGCGACTGAAATGGTCACCGAATCTTTGGGGCTTGAAATGGAAATCGGTTCTGTAGAACTCCACCTATTTCAGAGAACTTTGACCTTGAGTGACCTTACGTGCTCCACAGGAGGTGCGGAGATTTTGTGTGGCACATTGGACTTAAAATACAACGGAGCCAATTCTGATGGCGTTTCTGAGTTTGGCGAAATCCGTTTAGATGGGGTGCGGTTTTTTGCGGACAGCATGGATCAGATTTATGACGCTTTCCTCAGTGATTCTTCGGTCGAATATTCAAGCAGTAAAATGTTTTTTGAACGATTCGAAATGAACGATTTTGAATGGCAAATCGGCGATTCGCTCAAGGGTCATATCGCCTTATTCGCACTCGATTCGATATTCATTGAAAGTGGGGAGAAAATGAGTGAGGACGTGATTGCTGTAAACATTGGCGGATATGAAATCCGGAGCGCCAGCACAGATTTTAACGGAACGAACTTGATGTCTGTTGAGACAAGTCACGGAAAAGCAACATTCACAAACAACGGCTTCAACCTCACAGTCGCGGACTTTACAGCTGCAGGAATCGAATTCCAAGGGAATATCGAAAGATCAAACACGTCGGAATTGGGGGGGTCGCTAACGGGGAACCCACTGCCCGATTTTGATGTCGCGGCAATCGTTCATCCAAGCTTCATTACACCTTGGGTCAACGATGAAGTTAAAGGCATTCTAGGAGCGCTTCAAACTGACGCATTGACGGGAGAGATCATCTACAAGAAAGGAGAGCTTGTGATACATAAACTCTCTAATTCTGACGTCATTGTTTCGGGAAGTGCCAGAAGCGTGGGCGAAGAAATCGTTTGGGATCTAAACGTTGACCTAAAGGCAAGCTTATTAAAACCATGGACTGAAGATTTAAAAGTCGTCATGCAAGAAAAGTCTCCTCAGGTTAAAAAAATAGCAGATAAGATAGAATCCATTCAACTTTCGGCAAGAGGAAGCACAAATAACATTGAAGGAACAGTGGCTGTCAGACAGGATGTAGAAGGAGGTCTTTCCCTCCACGTAGATTACACAATGAATTGGAAAGAAAATGGTTTTGCTGCTGGATGGCAAAGCACGTTTCATCTCGACAGTCTCAACACCGAATATGGAATCCTTGAAAATTTACATGTCCAAATTATTGGCGAAGAAGGACACGTAGAAGTAAAGTGGGAC
>JAQCID010000135.1 GCA_027618855.1 Bacteroidota bacterium
GTACAGGGATCGCTGCAGGTCAAATGCAGATTGAATTGACTGCGCTCGGTTTTCAGTCTCACCAAATTGGCGGATTTGACGCTGAAGGCCTTACTGCGTTTTTAAATTCCCCAGACACATTAACACCCATGGCGATGATGGCGATAGGGAAATCTTCTGAAGCGCCGAAAAAAGACAGGGAACGGAAACCCCTCGCAGAAATAGTCACTCAATAGAACACCCCAAATCTGTAAGCGCTGATTTGGCGCTATTTTGCAATCACAAACGCCTGTTTCACAGGACCTTGGTCTGTATCAACAGCTAGGATATATGTGCCATTTGCAAGGTTGCTTACGTCCAGTGTGCGCGTGTTGTTTTCAAGGACAAACGCCAAAACCTTCTTCCCATTTAAAGAATAGATTTGGCATCTGTTGTTCCCTTTAATCCCATCAAGAGAGACCGTCATGTTTGTTGACGCAGGAGAGGGGAATATCGTTAGATTGTCAGAAAAAGTAAGACCTTCTAAACCCATAAGAATATCAATCTCTAAAGTAGATGAAATCCCTGGGCAACCATCGGCAGAGATTGCGGTCACTGAAATCTCTCCGTCAGTGGTCCACTGGACGGTCACAAAAGAAGTTCCTTGTCCAGAAAGAATTGTACCCCCAGTTATATTCCACTCAAAAGATGACGCTTCATCACTGCATGAGTAGGACCACTCCGTCGTTCCTGCATTTAAATTTATAATTTGGTCGCCCTCTATCGCCCCAGCTGAAGGCCCGTACTCACATTCGTCATTCGTCCAAGCACTTGCATCATAGTTACACGCGTTCTCATCCATACACTGAGCAGGCGTGTAAAGAATAGGAAGAAGGAGTCTCAGGTCAGGATCTTGAACTCCCCAAGGGAAAATCTGTACGTATATCGACCCTGAAAGGGTTCCAGCCGTTGTGATTTGGCCTATAAGAAGGCGAAGGTCCTCACCCGCAAATCCAGGGTTTTCTGAACCTAAACCGGGGTAAAGTGTTGCCCAACCATTGCCTACCGGCGTATTTGAATATATATTTTCTCCCGCCTCAAACGCTGCAAATGCATCGTAAGTAGGATCTGCGAGGGAGAGAATATCCATGTCAATCGAAGAGTCCTCCACTCCTATTGTAAACCAGCTGTCATATTCTAAATCAGGGAAGGCCGTAAAAAAAGCAGAATTAATACCTGTGGCAAAAGTTTCACTTGCTGAAGGGTGCTGGTACCATGCTGGACTAGATGTCGATTCTAGAATAAAGGGATGTGAATCACTTCCTGTACAGGCAGAGAGGTAATCATCTTCATCAAGCATATGAAGATACATTCTCCAAGTCGTCATTCCTTCCAAATCACCATTTGTATGGACAGCGTATTCCTCAAGACCTATCCAATACTCATCTGGCCCTTGAGCATATATAGAGGTAAGTGATGACAACGAAATTGTAAGTAGTAAGACAAGTCCAAATAAATTCTTCATGTGTGATGTTTATAGTGACGAAAAATACAACTCAATGCGTGAGATTATTAAGCAAAAACAAAAAGAAATCCCACCTTGAAGTCAGGATTTCTGAATCAATATGTTACAATCGTGAGATCAATTGTCAGCCCATCCGAATCCTACATTAACACCAAATCTGACGCCATTACCACCATTGAACAATGGGTCTTCCTCTGAAAAGGATTCGTCAAACCACTGAGTATCTACTTGTTTAAACTGAGGGCCTAAAAACACATCAACCATCACCCCGTCACCATAATATTGATATCCAAATACCAAAGCTGCGCCCATTGCATTCCTGGTATACCAAGGGATCTCATTGATGTCCACCGACTCCGATCTAAAACGAGCTACGGCTGCAAGATAAAAACCTTCACAAGCTTTTTTCCCTGGGTAAAATCTCACTTCAGGTATGACAATAAAACCTGACCTACTTGCTGTAACCAATTCAACAGATGCTGAATCATAGGCTGTCAATTCCCCAATGATCATCCCCGCAGACATTTGAACAGAGAATTGGTCAGAAAGTGCATGCTCATATCCCAACTGATATTGACCCAACAAAAGTCCGAGTGGGTTTGTTTTTATAACATGAACTGGGCCATTAGATTGGGCCATTAAAGAACCTGCGCAAAAGAGCAGGGAAAAGAAAACAATGTTTTTCATGATGTTGTGAATTAAAATCCGATTTTTATTGAGAAGGACAAGGTTCTTCCATAAGACCAATATCCTTCAAGTTTGCCATTTTCAACGGTGCCCTGTTCTTTCACACCCGTTTGAGGGTCCGTAAACCACGTTTCATCTGCCTCGTTCATGTAAATTTTATCGAATGCATTTTGAACATTCAACCCCAAGCGAAGGTTCAAATCACGAATTCGTGTATTCCAACTGAGGTTCGCATCTAAATATCCGTAATCTGGCAATTGAACTGGCTGTACCCCAATCCGTTCTTCATCATCCCGGTCTGCATCTATCTCAAATTGCGCATATAAATTCATGTTATAGACATAGCTGGCACCAAGCCTGAAATTCTTTGGCAAATCCATTCTTGCCTGGAGACCAAACTGAGTTTGGGGCGCATCACTCACCTTGAGCCCCGCTGAATAGATGTGTAGGGAGTCAATCACCTGATTCGTGTTCTGATCTAGTATTTCTGCGTCTACATCGTTGTCCCATCTCCAATCACCAATGCTCACTAAGCCACCTAATTCTAGTCTAGGCAGGGGCTTTACTCTGAACTCAAATTCAATCCCGTCGTGGGTTTCAACAAGGCCTCTTACAAAGGCGCGGTACTCCGTTCCATCGGGTCTCAATAACGGCCCCGACATAATCGTTTTGTCCTTCCAGCGTGTATGATATACATTGACATCCAGAGACGCTTTCGGAAGTCTGATTCTGTACCCCAATTCGATCGCATCCACTGTCTCATTCACGAGGTTATTGTTCGAGAGGACATTTTGAAAATTCGGGAACACATTACCGATGAACGGGGCCCGTGAATACACCCCTAAGTTGAAATACACATGATTCGTTTGCGTTACGGCAAAGGACCCCCCTGCTTTTGCATTGTATCCTGGAGCACTCGCTTTTTCGCTCAACGCTCCATACATAAACTGTTCGCTCGTCTCATACAAACCTGTATCGTCATTATACTCCGTCACCTCTTGTACGCCTGTCTCATCATACCTGAAGTATGTATAAGGATCGTAACGGCGGTAGCCCGTGTAACTTCCTGTTGCAGCAACGAATGCGGAGATGCGCTCGGTGTTGTATTCTAACTGGGAAAAGAATCCTGCGTATTTAACGATCCCGACGTTGTCGTAATCCACTACATCGCCCTCGGTGGCCATAAGTTGATAGTCGGGATTGATCCCGTATCCTGTTGCAGTGGAGAAGGATTGCATATAAAAATCGCCTCCCAGTAAGTTTGAGGTTCGCGTAAAGTGCTTCCCCTTATAGTAGCGCATGTCCACACCTAAGATGAGGTTGAGATTTGGTGACAATTCTGCTTTGTAGGTGCTTAAGATCCCTGTCCAAAAATGTTCGTTGTGCGCATTCTCAATCACACTTCTAGATCTTCCACCGACAAGCGTATCGCCATCAATGACAACTGGACCTCCCTTGTATTGGAGTGTGTCAACCCAAGCGCCACTTTCCTCGTTAAACGCAATTTCGAACTCTGGATAAGTGACCGGCAATGTGCTCGTGGCATTTGATTCATATAAATAATCCCAGTTTCTAGTCGTCTTGACTGTAGTCCCATCTGAAAGGGTTTCGTACAAACGTGGGGTGCTCGTACCGTCATATCTAGACCCATATCCCCTTCCAAAACTCACATATGCGGATGTTGAAATGTGAGATTTTTCAGAAACTTGGAAATAATGATTAAGGGCAATCTGAGGCTTGTGGTATCCATTTACTTTTGAATTCAGCACTTCACCATCCAGGTATCCCCAATCGTCGTTCCACCTGTGCCCCTCGTGACCTAGGCTGTCAGGGAGTTGATTAATGCCATTGAATCGATCTACTGTGAGTTGGCCGCTACGTTGCCCGTGAACTTGGGGGGCGCCTATGGCAGTAAATACAAGTCGATGACCGCCGAAATCTTTGGCTGCCGTGAGGAAATAACTCCATGCGTCAACGAACGTTGCATCGACATAACCCTCTCCATAGGTTCGGGACCCGATGGCACTTACGGCCCAACCGTTTGAGAGTATTCCTGAACTTAGAGAAAGCATATGTTTCGTGCGTCCATAATCTGTAATCGACGTACTGAAACTGCCGCCCTTTTCTGCGTCGGTCGCTTTCGTGACGATATTAATCGTTCCTCCCACAGAATTGATTGCGAGTTTTGAAGCTCCCAGGCCTCTTTGAACTTGCATGGTGCGAACCGCATCGC